>CALXMJ010000044.1 GCA_944389445.1 uncultured Victivallales bacterium
CGCAGAATCAGCCGCCAGTTCGCGTTCCGGCGGTACCAGATGACCGCGATCACATCCGCCATGCAGAGCATGCCCAGCTGAAGACCGGTGGAGAGACGTGTCGGGAAGGTCATCGTCAGCAGAAGAACCGGAAGCAGTCCGATTCCGGGAATACCCGTCTTATTGAGTCCGATCAGAAGCGCCGAGGCAATCAGTGCGGCGGCATTCCAGATCGTGAATCCATCCAGAAAAGAATCCATTGTTTACAATCTCCGAAAAATCAGACAGGCGGCCGTGATATGCCGCCTGTCCTGAATATGAGTCTGATGTCAAATGCGGATTAATATCTGTAATAATCCGCTTTGTAGGGGCCTTCGATCTTGACGCCGATATAATCCGCCTGCTCCTGCGTCAGACGGGTGAGCTTGGCGCCGAGTTTCTCCAGATGCAAAGCCGCGACTTCCTCGTCGAGCTCTTTCGGGAGACGGTAGACCTTGACCTCGTGCTTCCGGGTCGCGATCGCGATCTGTGCGAGCACCTGGTTGGCAAAGGAGCAGCTCATGACAAAGCTGGGATGGCCCGTCGCGCAGCCGAGGTTGACAAGACGTCCTTCCGCAAGCAGATAGATGCAGTGACCGTCGGGGAACTTGTACATGTGGACCGGGCACTCATGGCCTTTGATCTCGACGATCTTGATGCCGGGGATCGCTTTGAGTCTGGCAACTTCGATTTCGTTATCGAAATGGCCGATGTTGCAGACGATCGCCTGGTCTTTCATCTTCTTCATGTGCTCGGCAGTGATGATATGGCAGTTGCCGGTTGTCGTGACATAGAGGTCGGCGGTCGGGAGCGCGTCTTCCACGGTGGCGACCGTGAATCCCGCCATGCATGCCTGAAGAGCGCAGATCGGGTCGATCTCGGTTACAATGACTCTGGCGCGTTCGTTTTTGAGCGCTTCGGCGCAGCCTTTGCCGACGTCGCCGTAGCCGCAGACAACCGCCTGCTTGCCGGAGAGCATCACGTCAAGAGCGCGTTTGATTCCGTCGGTCAGGGAGTGGCGGCAGCCGTAGATGTTGTCGAATTTGGATTTCGTGACGGAGTCGTTGACGTTGATGGCGGGGAAGAGCAGTTCGCCGCGTTCCGCCATCTGGATCAGACGATGCACGCCTGTGGTCGTCTCTTCGGAAACGCCTTTGACCCCGGCGGCAACCTTGCTCCAGCGTTTCGGATCCTCTTTGAGCGTTTTCTTGAGAAGATTCAGAATGACACGCTCTTCCTCGGAGGAGGGTTTGCGTTTGAGGAAGGAGGGATCCTTTTCCGCCTTTACGCCCCAGTGAATGAGAAGGGTGGCGTCGCCGCCGTCGTCGACGATCTGATCGGGGCCGGAGCCGTCGGGCCAGGTGATGGCTTTGAGGGTGCAGTCCCAGTACTCTTCGAGCGTTTCGCCTTTCCATGCGAACACGGGCACGCCGGTTTTGACGATGGCCGCCGCCGCCTGATCCTGCGTCGAGAAGATATTGCAGGATCACCAGCGGACATCCGCACCGAGTTCTTTCAGGGTTTCGATCAGCACAGCGGTCTGAACGGTCATGTGGAGACTGCCCATGATCTTGACGCCCTTCAGCGGTTTCTTTTTCCCGTATTTTTTCCGGACCGCCATCAGGCCGGGCATCTCTTTTTCGGCGATGTCCAGCTCTTTTCTTCCGGCTTCGGCAAGGCCGATGTCGCGGATCTTGTAATCGCTGAATACGGGTTTGGCTTTGACTGTGGTTTTCTTCGCGGATGCGACCGCTTTCCCGACGGTTTTCTTTGTGGGCATGATTCCGTTTCCTGTGTTAGATTTATTTCAAGATCAGATTTTTGAATCGGGTTTTAATCGGTTCCCAGCGATAAGGCGGAATGGTCGCTCCGATGACCTGCACAACTTCCGCCCCGAGAATCGCCGCCATTTTCCCGGCGGTTTCGAGGGAATATCCGTTGAGCCATCCGTAGAGGAAGCCCGCCTGCCAGAGATCGCCTGCTCCGGTGGTATCGACCGCCGTGACAAGCTCCGCACCGGGGAAGACCACCTCGTTCCCGGACCGGATGCATGCGCCCTTTTTGCCGAGTTTGACGGCGGAGATCCGGCAGAATTCACAGAGTTTCGCCGTTGCGGCTTTCGGATCCAGCTCTCCCGTTCCTCCGAGAAATGCGCGGGCTTCGTCCTCGTTGGCAAAGACGATATCGACATAGCGTTTGAGAACATCATCCAGCTTGTCGCGGAAGATGTTCACCACTTCGAACGAGGCAAGATCAAGACTGATCGTGGCTCCGGCATCCTTCGCCAGCTTCAGCACATGCAGGAAGACATCGAAATTGAACATCATGTAGCCTTCCACATGAACATGCGTAATCCCCTCGAAGTCATCCGCCGTGATCTCCGTGACCTTGAAGGTGGAGGCGGCTCCCAGATCGGTGCGCATGGTGCGTTCGGAGTCGGGAGTGATCAGGCTGACGCATCGGCCGGTCCGGTAATCCGGCGTCGTCTTGAAACGCGAGACATCCCCGCCGATTCTTGCGTATTCGCTCCGGTAGAAATCTCCTTCGGAATCGGTGCCGACTTTCCCGAGCATCGTGGTCGGAATGCCGAGTCTCTGGAGTCCGAACAGCGTGTTGGCGGCGGACCCGCCGAGCATTCTCTGACAGGAGGGCAGCCGTGCGACAAGCCGGTCGGAGGTTTCCGCATCAATCATCACCATTCCGCCCTTCTCCCCCTCGATTGTCGAGAGAAACTCCTCCTCCACATTTGCCAGAACATCCAGAATCGTGGAACCGAGAGCCAGAACTTTTATTTTGCCGGAAGCCATTGTGATATCGTCTCCTTCATTGCTTGGTTGGAGAGGAAGACGCCGCCGGAGCGGCGCTGTAAAAAAATGCGGATGCCATGTGCGGCATCCGCAGAGATTGGAAGAGTTACCGGGCGAGATATTCCGCAGCCGCCGCTTTCAGAGCTTCGGTCATGTCCGTTTTTTCCCAGGGGAAGATGGAACGGCCGAAGTGTCCGTAGGAAGCGGTCTGGCGATATGCCCAGCCGTTTTTCGCCGGATATTTGAGCTGGAGTTTCTCCAGAATCGCCGCGGGACGGAGGTCGAAGACCTTTTCAACGACTTTTTCGAGATCGGCGTCGTTGGCGATTTTTCCGGTTCCGTAGGTATCGACATTGATCGAAAGCGGTTTTGCCACGCCGATCGCGTAGGCAACCTGAATTTCGCACTTGTCGGCGAGCCCGGCAGCGACGATGTTCTTGGCGATGTAACGGCACATGTACGCGGCGGAACGGTCCACTTTCGACGGATCCTTGCCGGAGAACGCGCCGCCGCCGTGGGAACCGACTCCACCATAGGTGTCGACGATGATCTTGCGTCCGGTCAGGCCGGTGTCTCCGTTTGGTCCGCCGACGACGAAACGTCCGGTCGGATTCACGAAGTATTCGATGTCATCATTCAGGAACTCCGCGGGGATGACCTTCTTCACGACATCCTTCACGACCTGTTCAAACACCTTGATGTCCATTTCCGGCGCATGCTGATGGGAGACGACAATCGTTGTCACCGCAACCGGTTTCCCGTCTTTGTATCTCATGGAAACCTGGCTCTTGGAATCCGGACGCAGATAGCTGTACTTTTCCGGCTCCTGCTTGCGGAGACGCGCGAGTTCTTCGACAATCTTGTGCGCATAGAGAATGGTTGCCGGCATCAGTTCCTTGGTTTCATTGCTGGCGTATCCGAACATCATGCCCTGATCGCCGGCGCCCTGCTCCTTGAAGAGTCCCTGCCCCTCCGTGACGCCCTGGGAGATGTCCGGGGACTGGGAGTGAATGCAGAGAAACACCTTGCAGGCGGAGGCGGAGAATCCGACGTCCGGAGAGGTGTAACCGATATCGGCGACGACATCGCGGACAATCTTTTCCCAGTGCACCTGGGCTTTTGTGGTGATTTCTCCGGAAACGACGACAAGGTCCGTCGTGCAGAGCGTCTCACAGGCGACGCGGCTTTCGGGATCCTGCGCAAGGCAGGCGTCGAGAATGGCATCGGAAATCTGGTCTGAAACTTTGTCGGGATGACCCTCGGAGACAGACTCCGACGTGAAAATATGTTCTGCGCGAATCTTGCTCATTCCAGGAATGACTCCTTTCCTAAATTAAATGTTTGTATTTTTCCTGATCCATATAATTTACTATCGGAACGGCAAACATTCAAATGTTTTATGGAAAGTAATGAAAAGAAATCGTTCCTGTATTTTTCGGTTTGGAACCGTTTTCCGCCTGCTCATGCTGGAAAACGGCGGCAAGGTAGTTTTGGAGATTTGTTCAGGAGTTCAGCGGGAGGATGTGGAGCGGACCAGTTCGTATGCCGCAACGACTTTTCCGTCGAGATCCGTTTTCAGCGGAAGAACGGTTTTTCCGTTTGCGCTCCGGACGGGGAGCTCCTTCAGCCGTCTGCCCGCGAGATTCAGAGCATAAAGACGGAACCCCGTCAGTTCCCGGTGCAAAGTCAGGACGGCTTCTCCTCGCTGGAACAGCAGATTCGAGGGTTTCGCGGACCACTGCTCCAGAACGGAGCCATCCTGTGTCCGGAATGTCATTCCTTTGTTGACGGTCCGGGTCAGGTGGAGAATCAGAAAGCGTTCCGTCTTCCGGAGCGGCTTCCCATCCATGGCGGAAAGAAGCACGGCGCAGAAACTTCTGCGGTTGTCCACGGAAGCGAATCCGCCTTCAAGACGGTTCTTTTCTTTCAGCAGAAATGCTTCGCTTTTTTCTGTCCGAACCAGGAAAGTTCCCCGGTCCGCATCCAGAGCGATCTCTCCCGTATCGTTGAGGAAGCGGGTGCGATCCAGGTTCCATTTCCGGACGGCCTGCGGGACCCGGCTGATTCTGGCTGTATCGGGAACTGTGTTGTCGAGAGAAACCGCGTGCACCGTTCCCGGCGGAAGTTCCGCTGTCCGGACGGAATCGCAGAGAACGAGCCCGGTCTTTCCCAGCATTGCCAGACGGTTCAGGAGATTCGACGGTGTGTCCCCCCGGTTCTTCCGGAAATAGTCCCGCGGCAGCAGAATCGGATAGACCCGCTTTGATTCCTGAACGTCGCCCCGCAGGAAAAACAGAACTCCGGCTCGTTCCGACAGCAGACGCAGAGGATCCGTAATCATCGAAAACGTGTGAATGGACGGACTCGTCTTCATGGCATACTCTCCGAATCCGTAGCAGAACCGTTCCAGAGAGGACCACCCCTGCGATGCCGCATAGGCTCCCGTCTCAAACGCCCCTTCCACCACGAAGGGATTCGGATTGACAAAATCCCACTCCGAGACCGTGAAGGGTTTGTCCAGAAGACGGCTCCGGGCCATGGACAGCAAATTCCCCGTATGATTTTCAAGCATGAATCCCGTCGCGGACCGGATCGGCGGACTCCAGCTCTTCGGCCCGATGAAAACCGGATGGTTGTTGTAAAAGTGATTGTCCACATAATCATACTGTTCTCTGGAGAGGGAGGTGCCGATATCGCTGTAGAAATTCTGATCGGTGACAGGCGCCTTTATGTTGAGTTCCGTACATGCCGCACGCAGACGGCGGAAAGCTTCGTCATAGGTATCCACCAGAAACTGATTCCACACCTGTTCGCGGTTATGCTCCGAAACGGCAAGACCTTTGTTCCGCTTGTATTCCTCGAATTTTCTCTGATACAACCCCAGAAGAAAACGATTTTTCTTATGGACATGGGTAATGGAATCCTCGTTAATCAGACTGATTTTGCAGATCGCCGGCTCTTCCGCCCAGGTGAGCCCCGTATAGCGGTTCCGGTGCGTCAGCAGTTTCCGCATGTACCGCAGGAAATTTTCCATCGCGGGCGGATGAATGAAAAGGAGTCCTTTGTAGGAACTGTTTGCGAGGTCGTCGGGGACTCCCGGAATTTCCCCCTTGCCGATTTTGCGGCAGGTGTAGAGATCCACGGTGATGTAAATGCCTTTCTCCTTGAACTTTTTGAGAAGCATGTCAAGACGTTCCAGCCGGACCGGATCGAAGGCAAGGGGATCTTCTTTTGCCGGTTTGGCGAGCATCCCGTCGAAATGGTGGAATCGGACCAGATTGTAGCCGGTTGCGGCAATATGGTTTACCATTCTGTCCATATTTTCATCCGTCATGAAATGGAGACCCTGCGCAATGTTGACTCCGTAAAACCGGACCGGAACGCCGGGACGTTTCTCAAATTCAAAATGTCCGTTCACATTCTTCAGAAATCCGTATTTTCCGGCTGGAGCGTCGAGCTGTCCGGAAAAATCGAGGATGCTGCCCGGTACCACATGACGGAGAACATCGGATTCTTTCAGTTCCATGAACTCCCTGTCGGCGTTCATCACCATTTCACGGGGCGGATCGAAGGAAAGTTCAATATCCGATACCGTCGCACCGGCGATCATCCAGACGCTTTTTCCCGCGCTTTCAAACTCGATTTTCCGGATGGCACTTCCGTTCAGCGGGATGCGGCTGACATAAATTCCGATGGATGTCGCCGCATTACGGCCCTTCCATCCGATCCGGGCATTTTTGAGCGGTTCGGCTCCCCAGAAATTGCCCACATCCTCCTGACATTTGATGTCGTGACGGACAATTTCCTTTTCCACGAATTCCGCCGATGCCGATTCCACGGCAACTGTTCCGATTTTCTCCACATCATGTGTCGGCCATGCGACGCAGTGAAGCAGATACAGATATTTTCCTTTGACCGGATTTTGCAAATTCAATTCCGCCTTTTTCGGGAAATAGGGGCGCGCCTTCCCCTGAAGCACGATACACGTTTTGCTGGGATGTTCCTTTTCCTTCAAAATCTGGAACGGAACACCCGCAAAATTCCGCTGATCCTGTGGAAAGGAACGGAAATCGTTTTCCGATCCCTGATCGGTCCATCCGCCCTTGCGGTCATCCGGGAGCTCATCTGTGAATCCGGAATTCGCCGCTCCGGTCAGCGGCAGAGGTGTGCTTGCATACGGGAGAAAGCGGAAGACAAGGTTCAGACGGGCGGAACGGATCAATCCGTTTTCCACTTTCTGTGAACTGTAAATCCGCAGACTCCAGTTGCTGGATCCATATACACGGTTATCCTGTAAGCGATACCAGAACGGGCCTTCCAGAAACAGAGTGCCTGTCTGGAGCGGAATTTCCATTTTCTGACATTTCCCCTGTGAAAATTTTTTGTTGGGATTATACTTTTCAGAAAATGAAATCGGTTTGCCATCGGCACGGATGGTACGGCTGCCGAATTCAAGAATGGGAAATGCTGTGCTGATCATGACTACGCGGCCGGAGACCCCGTTTTTCAAGGCGTCAGCAAGCAGAGAAAGCTTATAAGTGTTTTCATCCTCTTTCTTCAAGGAGTGTTTCAGGAGAAAATCTCCATCGGGCAGACTCCATTTTCCGGAAAGGAAGTGCTCGGTCTGCGTTTTCCGGGAATCGGAATCTTTCTGAAAAGTTTTACCGGAAACAGGCACATATTCCCAGTTCTGACGGAGGAAAACCGTTGAAAATTCAAGATTTTCCTTCCGGACGGCATTTTCTTCTGTCACTTCAAACGCGGAAAGGGCGAATCCCTGGCAGCAGAGAACGATTCCTAATGCAGCAGATAAAAATTTCATTGTCTGGTTCTTCAAAATAAATCTGTCAGAAATCCTTCCATCCGCCGAAGATCACATACGCGGAAGGCCCGCCGCTCAGACTCGGAGCGTTGTTTCCCAGCGGAATTCGTTTCCATGGAATGGAGCCGGCATTCCCCCCGATATAGAGCATGTTTTCGGAATCCCCGTGCGAAGGAATATCGACAAGAGTTGCAGAGTAGTTCGCCGGATAGAGTTTGCTGGTGCTGATCTTTGTCGAACTTAAAAGCATGATCTTTGAGACATTTTTCCGGCTCGAACTTCCGAGACGGTATCCTTTATTTACGGTTCCATTGTCAGCAATCATTCTGCTTAGTCCGAACCAGCCGTTCGGCGCGTAGGAGGGGCGATAGGATTCGGAAGAGGGTGAGTCGATTCGCCAGCGGGATGGACAATACAGCTTCTTCTGCTGAACGAATCTCATGGCTTGTTTTGATGAGGAATTGGTTGACCAGTCGTATGGTTTTACTGTCACTCCAAGATACGGCATCAGATGATTGGTCCATTCGAGCCAGAAGCCGGTGCAGTCCTGATTAAAGGGCAGATAATCATTGTTATCGGATGCATACTGATAGTATGCGGTTCCATACTGTTTCAAATTGCTTGTACAGGTAATCGCTTCAGCCTTTTTCTTCGCGGAATTCAAGGCCGGCAGCAGGAGACCGGCAAGGATTGCAATGATTGCGATAACGACAAGGAGTTCTATTAGAGAAAAAAAATTGTTTTTCGACATGGTCTTTCCCTTGTTTTTCTGACGATATGATTGAAAACTGTATAAATTATACTATATTTTCCCTCAGTTAACAAGGTGCAACTTGTAAATAAAACGGGAAAATTCGATATGCTGAAAAAAAGGGCGTTCAAGAATAATTATATCACAAATATAGATCAGGCTTATCGGGAAAATATGCCTTTTTATGTGGAAACAACAGGGGTGCAATGTATCAAAAAAGGGCAAATTGAAAAGAAATCGGCAATCCAGTCCAGGAGAATTGCTCTCGGCTGGGGAATTCGCGGTGCGGGAAAGGTGAACATTGGAGGTGCGGAAGCTGTTGTCGAAAAGAATGGCATTTTTTTAAGTTATCCAGGGGAGGCAAACCGCAAGGAGGCTCTTTCGGAGCAATGGGAATTCCGCTGGATCAGTTTGTCCGGTCCGCTTGCCTGTGCCGTGGTGATGTCCTATGGTTTTCCGCGTTTCATGATATCCTACACGCCATATCCCGCGGAGTTATTTGCACGACTGGATGAGCTGTGTTCGGAAAAATCGTTGTTTACACAGCGCCGGGCCGCGGCGATTGTGCTTGACATTCTTGCTCATGCAGACGGATTTTCCATACCGTTCTCCAAATATGAACGGCTGGTTACCTGCGTGGAGGAATATATAAAACAAAATCTGGGGAATCCCGATCTGACGGTTGAGCTTATTGCAGAATATTTTCAGGTTTCCCGTGTTACACTCAACAAAGCCTATCAGGAACACAATCTTCCGTCTCCTGGACGACGGATTCTGAATCAAAGACTCAATCGTGCGCGCGAACTAATTTACGGGACCGATCTCCCGGTATTGGAAATCAGCCGCTTATGCGGGTTTGCTGATCCGCATACTTTTACCCGTTTTATCAAACGGGCTCTTGGTCTTTCACCCCTGCAATGCCGGAAACAGAAAATACCGACGTTTCCAAGTTGACGATTAAGTCTGCGCCTGTTCAGGGATAGCTTTTTCGGGAAAATGCAAAAACAGTTCAAAAGTTCAGGAAAGGGGGAGAACACAGAAGAAAGAACCGCTTTTCAAAGCGGTTGCCAGTGCTTGCATTCCATTCGGAAAAACTGAGAAGGGCGGCTGTGCCGCCCTGCCGTTACGTGTTATTTTGCGTAGACTTCAAATTCCCAGAGAGAGTACCCGAACTGGGTTTTGCGTTTTTCGCCGAACATGCGGACATATCTGGCGTCTTCCTGCTTGAAGGTGAAGGTTTCCTTTCCGCCTTTTCCGTCTTTCTTGACAGCGACGTCCTTCCAGGTTTTTCCGTCTTTGGAGACCTGAATCTTGAAGTCCTTGCCGGCTGCGGTTTCCCAGCTGAGAACCACTTTTCCAACCTTCTGGTTTGATCCGAGGTCAACCATGATCCACTGGGCATCGCTGAAGGCGGAAGACCAGCGGGTGCCGCTCTTGCCGTCGACCGCGTTTTGAGCGACCATCTTGTTGTCCTGTGTGGAACTTGCTGTGACCGTTTTGTTGAGTGCGAGGTTGGCTTCCGCGGCGGAGAGCCCGAACGCAGCGGCGAACATTGCCGCAAACATCAGTTTTTTCATTGTTCTCACTCCTATTGGTTAATTGGGGTTGTTCACTTTTCAAAGACTTGAAATTCCCAGAACGAGTACCCGTTCCAGGTGCCCCGGCTGTCGCCGGCAAACCGGACGTAACGGGCATCCTGCTGCGGGAATGTCAGTGTTTCCTTTCCGCCCTTGCCGTCCTTTTTGAGTACGGCATCCTTCCACTGCTTCTGGTCCGTGGAAAGCTGGATTTTATAGCGCTTCCCATAGGCTCTTTCCCAGAAAATGACCACTCTTCCGACTTTTTTGACGCTTCCCAGATCCACCATGAACCACTGCTGGTCATTGAACTGGGAGGCCCACCGGGTCTTCGGATTGCCGTCAACGGCAAGATTCGGCTCCACTTTTGCTTTCTCCACGGAGCTGGCGGTTACCGGTTTGTTCAGGGCAAGATTCTCTTCCGCGGCAAATACCGGGATCACGACGGACAAAAGTACAATGCAGAAAAGCTGTTTCATAAAAGCATCCTCGTTTGTTTGATCTCTTTCATGCGGCTCCGGAGCGGAAGCCGTAAAATGCGGATCACAAGACCTTTTCAATAGAATAACATCATTTTTTCTTTTTTCAAATATGCATAATCCAAAACTCCTTTTCATTTGTTGATTTTCTTTTTTCCGCGCCGGGGAGCCATAGAGAGAGCCATAACGCTGTTTTTCCGATTTTGACTTTCAAAGGGTCCTTTCCGGATTTCTTTTCCTCCGCTGCTTGAATCCATGCTGAATCCGTGATATCTTTTTAAGATAATAAAAGGACGTTGTGCATTATGGATGGACTGCTCGGACAAATCAAGGGTCCGGAGGATGTGAAGAAACTCTCGCAGGAACAGCTGGAAGTTCTTTGCGAGGAAATTCGGAAGAAAATCATTGCCGTTGTATCGAAAAACGGGGGGCATCTGGCGCCCAACCTCGGCGTGATTGAACTGACCGTGGCGCTTCACAGGGTCTTCAGCACGCCTTCCGACAAGATTGTCTGGGATGTCGGGCACCAGACGTACCCGCACAAAATCCTTACCGGACGTTATGAATCGTTTGATACGATCCGGCGGTACGGCGGACTTTCCGGATTCCAGAATCCCGCGGAATCGGCTCATGATCCGTTTGTCACGGGACACGCCGGTGCCGCGCTTTCTTCCGCGATGGGACTCGCCGCGGCGCTGGAGTATAATGGCGACAAGGAGTCCCGGGTTATTGCGGTGGTCGGCGACGGCGCGCTTGGCAACGGCATCTCTCTTGAAGCTCTGAACAATGTCCGGGGGCATAAGAGGCATTTCATCCTGATTATCAACGACAACAAGATGTCGATCTCGAAAAGTGTCGGGACCATCTCCACCAGCCTGACGAAATTCATCACCGGGCGCGGCTACAACCGATTTAAGACTCATGTCAAGTTCCTTCTGCGCCATCTGCCTGGCGGCCATCATCTGATTCAGTTCATCAGCCGGGTGGAGGCGCTTACGAAAAATCTTCTTGTCTCCAGTGTTCTGTTCGAGGAGATGGGATTCAAATACGTCGGCCCGATTGACGGGCATGATCTGCCGAGTCTGATTGAAAATCTGGAAAAAGTCAGGGAGCTGAATGCCCGTCCGGTCGTTGTTCATGTGATTACGGAAAAGGGGCACGGCTGCAAATATGCGATTTCCTCTCCTGAGAAGTTTCACGGGGTTCCTGCCTTCGATCCGAAAACCGGCGTGATTCTGCCTCCGCCGAAAAACACGAAATCCTTTTCCGCCGCGTTTGGAGAAAGCATTATCCGTCTTGCGGAACGCCATCCGGATGTGGTCGCCCTGACCGCAGCCATGGCAAGCGGAACCGGACTTTCCCGTTTTGCCGAACAATATCCCGACCGCTTTTATGATGTCGGAATTGCCGAGGAGCATGCCGTGGTTTTTGCGGGCGGACTCGCTGCGGGCGGGCTTCGGCCGGTGGTGGCAATCTATTCCACGTTCATGCAGCGGGCGCTGGACTGCATTTTCCATGACATCTGTCTTCAGGACCGGTCCGTGATTTTCTGCGTCGACCGCGCGGGCACCGTGGAGGATGGCCCTACGCACCACGGAATTTACGATCTCTCCTTTCTGCTCGGAATGCACAACCTTGCGATCCTCTGTCCGCGCGATGCGACGGAACTCGATGAGATGCTGACTGCCGCCTACAATGCCGGCGGGCCGGTCATGCTGCGTTATCCGCGCTCCAACGGGGCGGACCTTGATGTCCCGCGCGCTCCGCTTCTCTGGGGCAGGGCGGAGGAGGTGCTTTCCGGAACCGATGTCGCGATCTGGGCGGTCGGACGCGAGCTCTCCACGGCGCTTGCCGCCGCGGCTCAGCTCCGCACGAAAAACATCAGCGCGTCCGTGGTGAACACCCGCTTCCTGAAACCGTTTGACGAGGCAAAACTCCTTGCCGACGCGGAAAACAAACTCATCGTCACCATTGAGGACAGCCGGAATGCCGATGGGCTCGGGAGAATCGCCGATCGTCTTCTTCTCAACCGGCGCAATCACGGAACGCTTCATTTCAGCTGGCCGGAGGAGATTCTTCCCCATGGTTCCGTTCCTCTCCTCCGTGAGCGCTACGGACTGCTGCCGGAGAACATTGCCCTGCGGATTGCGGAACGTTTGAAAAACGGGGAGCGGTCATGAGGAAACTTTCCGCATGCGTTCTGCTGACCGGATCGCTCAGTGCGATTCTGATTTCATTGGTGTTTCTTTATTTCAATATGATTGGTCTGGAACCGGCGTTTTACAAAGCGTTCTTTACGGATCTGGTTTCGTTTTCGGTGGTTCCGCAGCTTCTGGTCGTGGCGTTTCTGGTTTCCGGGGTGACGGTTTTAAAGACGGGCGCGTTTTCCGGCAAGCTGGCGAAAGCGCTTCTGCCGGGATGGCTCCTGTGGGGACTGTTTGCATTCCCCTTCTGTTTCACTTCCATTCTGGTTTTTCTTTTTCTGTTCATGATCTGCGTCTGGCGGATTGCCCTGGTCTGCGGCTGGAACCTGCCTGCGGTCAGGAACCGGTTTACGATGCCTGTTGTTGTCGGATGCTTTGCCCTTGCCGGATGCCTCTGGGGAATCTACATGCAGTTCGAGTCGTATGACCGTCTCTGGTTCACCTTCACGGACTGGACGGAATATTACATCGGTTATCTGGGCATTGTGCATGATCCGTGGAATGCTCTTCGCTGGCTTTACAATGCGGGGCACTTCAATCCGCTGCCGAATCTGCTGATTTCTCCGATTCTCGCGTTGTTTCCGGGTCCGCGAACGCTGTTCATCCTGAATTCGATTTTTATCTATCTGACCATTCCCCTGTGGTACCTGCTGGCGCGGGAGCTGGGCATGAGACGTTTCTCCGCAGGGATGCTTGCGGTCCTTCTGATGTTCCATTTTACGATTCCGAACCTGAATCTTTCGCTGTTTTACGGATTCCATCCGATTGTCATGTTCCCCGCGATTGTCATGCTATTTTACTACTTCTGTCGGAAGGGAAACCGCACGGGAACTGTTGTCATGTTTCTGCTTTCGCTGCTGCTTCAGGAAACGACTGCCGTTTTCTGGTGCGGCTGGGCGCTCCTGCTTCTTCTGAAGCGGAAGTACTGGCAGGGAATCCTGCTGGGGATTTTTTCCTGCGGATGGTTCGCCTTTACGGTCAAAGTCGTTTCTCCTGTCGCGAAGAAAATGCTTTACGGCATGCCCGATTCCTGGAATGCCAACTATGTCCAGACGTTTCATTATGGAGAGCTCGGAAACTCCATTTCGGAGATTCTGCTTGCCCCCTTGACGAAGACTTCCGTTTTTTTCAGCCAGCTTATGAGTCCGTTGAATTTCTATTTTGTCGCAGTGCTTCTGCTGGCATTCTTTCCGCTGGCGCTGGCGGAACCGTTTCTGCTGGTGACGGCTCTTCCCCTGCTTGCCGGCCTGTTCCTGATGGGAGGAAGCGATGCTTTGAATATTTCCATGTGGTATCAGACGGAAATTTTCACGATTCTGACTCTCGCCACCGCCGCGGGCTACTGGCGATTTCTCCGGAAAGGGTCTCCGGTTTCCTCCGTTTTTCTCGCCGGACTTCCGGAACGGACCGGCCGGAGGGCGGCGCGTGCGGCCGTATTCGCGGTCGCCGCGGGATTGCTGTCCTGCGGGCTCTTCTTCGGTCGTCTGCCGGTCGGAAAATATGCGTTCAGCCGGATTCAGGAACGGCCGGACTGCACGGAAATCATCGCCAGAGTCAAGCAACTTGTCCCGCCCGATCAGTGCATGCTGGGAACAAAACAGATGCTGATGCATTTTCTGGACCGTCCCATCGGGAACATCATGGATGCGGAACCTCCGTTCGATGCACCCTATCTGCTTCTCTATCTGGATGATCTGCATGTGGATTTCGAACGCAACAGCGCTTTGTTCGAGAAACTTCGCAATGACCGGCGCTACAAGCTCATCTTTGAACACAGGGAAAAAGGCTGCAACGTGGAACTTTATCAGAAAGTTCTCTGATCTTTTTCTCATTTTTTCCATTCCCCCCTCTTGACAAAAACAGGAAAATCGCTTATAATGTAAAATGGTCAGAAAACTATACCAACGCCGAAAAAGAGGGATGGATATGCCGAAAATCAAAGCCGAGCTGATGACAACGCCGATCAAGTTTTATCTGCGGCAGTTTGTCACGAGAGCGGGATGCGAGCCGAAGGCGATTCCGAGCGAACGTTCTTTGTGTGCGCGGTTCAATGTCGCGCGCGGTACGGTCCGCGATGCGATTCAGCAGCTCGAAGGGGATGAGGTTCTGATCCGTCTCCCGGACCGCAAAGGAGTGTTCAGCAATCCGCTGCTTTACTCTCCGAATCTTAAGCTGATCGGTTTGATTGCTCACGGCAATGGCGGATACGCTTCGGAGTTTCCGTTTGAAGTCGGCATTCTGCAATCCGGTTTTTTCCCGGAGATGCCGCGGAATTCTTTTTATTTCAACATCATGTTTCCGGAACGTTTTTCGGAAGAGGAGCTGGTCCGCTTCTTTTCCAATCAGAATCTGGATGTCCTTGTCTGGTTCCTGCCGAGTGATTTTTATGCCGGTCTGATCATCCGTCTGCGGGAGAATGGAATTCCGCTTTTCACGGTGAATGTGACAAAACAGGTCAAGTTCAGTCTTCCTCCCTCTCCATGCGATTTTTTCCCGGAAGAGACTGTCTTGGATCTTGTGATGCGGAAGGTGAAGGAGATTGCTCCGAAAAAGGCTCTGTTCTGTTTTCAGAAGGACAAGCGGCATTTCTGCCTGTGGGGACAGCGGGTGGTGGAAGAGGCGGAACTGCCCGGAATTCAAAAGGAGATCCGCCATCTGGATGCCGGACAGACGGATCTGCTGGCGGAATGGTTGCGCTCGGATCCGGAGATTACTGTACTCTATACGGTCGGCAACTGGTATCTCCGCCACCCCTTTATCTTGGAGGCAATTGAAAAATCCGGACGCAGGGATCTTGTGATCGTTCTGGAAAATAACATATATTCCATTGCGCTGAAACAGAAGCATCCGGAATTGGATATCCGGATCGTCGGTCCAGTCTTTGATAAAATACGGGAAACAGGTGAGAACGCGGCAAAAGCAATCGTTCAATATTTAGAAACCAGACAACAGGAGAAGAAACAATGAAACCGGATAGATTTTTCACACTGATAGAGCTTCTGATCGTTGTGGCAATTATCGCGATCCTTGCCGGAATGCTTCTTCCCGCGTTGAACAAGGCGCGGGGGGCGGCATTTTCCGCACAGTGCAGAAGCAATATGAAGCAGATCGGAACGGCGGAAGCAATGTACAGTTCCGATTACGACAGCATCATTCTGCCCGGAAGTGCCAATGTTGGTTATTACCCCGGGTGGGGACAAGATTGTTCTGCTGGACATTTTCTCGGAGGTGGAGTGGGAAAAAAGTATCAGAAAAAACCATACGGAGTTGCCCTGGATGATGAAAAAAATTCAAAGTGTGCGTTTGTCTGTCCGGCGTTTCCGAATGCGGATCTCAGTTGGGGAACAGGAAAGTGGAAATTCGGTCATATCCTGCCGAGTCCGGTGCTGCATCCCTGGCTTGATCTTGTTGCGGAGAAGAACAGTATTGTATTCGCTCCATCGACCGCAATCAGTTTCGGTGAAATTTATAAAGGGGTCTCTTACGCAGGCACAACTTTATTCTGGAATGGGAAGGGGGATACCTGCTATCTTGGATATCTTGGATTCCATCATAACGGAGACGATATTTCGGGACGGAACAAGGACAATTCCGAAGTGCTTCTTTCCAGCGGCAGGACCAACCTCCTGTATTATGACGGACATGTGGGCAGCGAGACTGCAAAGAAACTCTATACGGCCGTTTATACAAAACATGATATCCTCGGAAATGCGAACAAGAAAGAGACAAATGTTTTCTTCAACGGTTTCCGGAGATCGAAAAAGACACCGACAGAATAATCCATTCAAGGAAAGGACAGATCTACGATGAATCGAATTTTGAGCGCGGCGCTGCTTGCCGCATTGCTGACGGGGCCTGCACTTCTGGATGCCGCTCTCCCGAATCCGGAACCGTATCTGGCATCCGGAAAAACCGCGCGGGTGACTCCGCGGCTCGTTGTTCAGGATTTCACGGTTTCGGGCAAGACGCTTTCGATTCCCTCGTTTGTCGCGGGGAACAAAAGTGTGACGATCTATCAGGACGGCAACCGGAAAAATCTGTCGAAGGCATGTTACATCACCATTCTGGTCAACGACAAGGAGGCCTTGCGTCTTTTCTGGTGGGGCGACAACAAAAACGGCTACGGCTATCCGTTCCGCGACCTTCCGGGAAAACTGCCGATGGTTTCGGTCGATTCGAAAAACGCGTCGTTCACGGTCCGCAAACCATACCTTGATGCACAGAGCGTGGAACAGGAGTTCGTGTTTACGCTGAAAGCGCTGCCGGAGAGCCGGATTGAACTGACGTGGAACGCCGGAGCACTCTGGATGACTCCGTACAATTTCCTCGGAAAGGAACTCGCCTGGAAGAACTGGAACATCACACCCGAAAATTCGATGCTTCCGAAACACAAGGAGAAGAAACAGCAGATCGTGAAAGGCTCTTTTGTGTACAACGGGACAAAACCGCTTGAGGGGTTCCGTCTGGAACTGCCGGAAACGGAGCAGGGAAGTTTCATTCTCTCCCGCGTGATCGACAACCGCTGGAAGATCAACCGTCTGGACGGAATCGTCCGGTACGGGGGCAAACTGCGGAAGCTGGTCATTGATCTCGGCGAATGCATCACCGGGGACGGGAACACGCCGCCTCCCGTGGGGGGAATCGACTTCTGGAAGGAGGACCGCCTCCATGTGCCCCGTCCGGCGACGCGGAACATCCTGCCGAATCCGAGTTTCGAACAGGGGCTCCGCTTCTGGAGCTGGAACGACGGCGGCGCGGTCTATACTCCGGAGAAATGCCGCTATGAGGTCGTTACGGAAGGCCGTTTCGGGAAACATGCGCTGGCGATCCATCCGACTCAGCCGCGTGTTCCTTCCATGCGTTCCTTTCCGCTGGCGCTTGACGCGGGAAAAACCTATACTTTAAGTTTTTATGCGAAAGCGGAAAAACCGTGCACGCTTTCGCTGGCTCTGGCAAGCGTGACGCGCGCCGGAAAATTCATCGGCAAATACGGTCCGATCTCCGGCGATGCGGGAAAGCCGGAAACCTCTTTTCAAATCACGCCTGAATGGAAACGCTATCAGCGCACGTTCACGGCCGACTCCGCCGGAGTGCGCCTTCTCCTGAACGGAGCATACAACAGCTCCCGGATTCTGGTGGACGGGATGCAGCTGGAAGAGGGGAGCCGTCCGACGGACTTCATTACGGCGCCCATCGAAGGGAATTTCATTACCGCCTCCCCCGATAACGATCTGGTCAAAGGCAAACCCTTCGGGAGCGCCTTTCTGTTTCAGGGCGCGCCGGGAATCGCTGGAAGTGTCAGTGTGACCGTCTCGAATGCCTATCAGGAAGTTCTGATGAAGAAGACGCTCTCCGTGAAAATCGGAGCCGACGGGACGCAGAAAGTCGATTTTTCGATGGATCCGAACGTGATTCAGGAGGGAATCTTTGTGGTCCGCGCCGATTACAGCGTCAACGGCGGAACCTATACGAATTATTACCGTTTCAACGTGATGACTCCTCTCAAAAACACGCATCCGACGAAAGACATCTTCGGAACGCTGCATGCCATGGCGAGCTATTCCCGCGGCGATGACATCGGCCGCAAGTACCGGGACTGGGGATTCGGTTCCACCAGCTGGGGATACAATCCGCAGGGGGGAATCAAATCGGTTCTGGAAAAGAAATACGGAATCACGAATTACCTTCAGGTTCTGGCGGAAAAGGAGAAGAAATACGGTCCATTGATCCGGTCGATCACTTCCGTTTCGCCGGAACTGGTGAAAGAGGTTGAGGAAGCGGCCTTCCGGCAGGCCTCCAAGTACGATCCGGAGCAGGCGTTCTCCTGGGCGCTCTACAACGAGGAGGAGGCTTCGCCTCTGCCGACCTCCGGAAAGTATGACGACTATTTCAAACTCCAGCAGGCGCTTGCGCGCGGCGTCAAACGGGCAAATCCGAAAGCGATCGTCGCCCCGACGCACGGCACCAGCGGATACAGC
Organism: uncultured Victivallales bacterium; assembly: GCA_944389445.1. GTDB lineage: Bacteria > Verrucomicrobiota > Lentisphaeria > Victivallales > UBA1829 > UBA1829. The sequence goes on from CALXMJ010000044.1 coordinate 18,637, forward strand.
AATCTGCGCGGATATGATGCCTATGAAGGGTATCTTTCCGCCGCGAAAAAACAGAACTTCCGGTATGACGCCATCACCATTCATCCCTACGGCGCGGTGGACGGAAACTCCCTGGGACCGCAGGATCTCGATTCCGCGCTCGCCATGCTGACCGCTCAAATGAAGCGTTACGGATACGGAAAAGAGACCCCGATCTATGTCAGTGAAATGTTCATGTACCCGTTTGTCCGGATTCCGCAGTGGGGCGCTCTGACCAACGGCGACGACTGGCGGGTCAACGGAACCGTTACGTATTCGCTCGGGAACCGGGAATTCGTGCAGGCGTCAAGCGCGGCGCGGGTCTGGATCATCGCGCTCAAATACTGGCCGCAGGTCCGGATGACGAATCTCTGGATCTCCGCTCCGTTCCTGGATATGCACCTCTCGCCGATTCTGATGTGCAAAGTCGCCAATACGCTCGGACACCTGATGCCCGATGTTGAGTTCCATTCCGAAATCAAACCTTCCGCCTCGATCCGCGGATATGTGTTCAAACGGAAGAATGCAAAACCGATTGCCGCTCTCTGGTGCATTGATCCCGATGTGGAAAACGGACTCAAACGGGGACCGGAAGTCGAGGTCGCATTCGGTCAGAACGTGGAGTTCGTCGACCTGATGGGCGCAAAGCGGAGTGCGAAACCCGATAAAATCGGCGTATTCCGCATTTTCCTGACTCCGGCTCCGCTGTTCGTGATCGCCGAAGATGTGGAAAAACTCTCCTCCGCACTGAAGAAGATCACTTCCGATGATGTCACCGCGACGCTTGCCCTCTCCGTGAAACCCGCGCTCAACGGCTCACTCTTCGCGGAGCT
>CALXMJ010000045.1 GCA_944389445.1 uncultured Victivallales bacterium
GCAAATCTGGCGCTGGCGAAAACCTACGGCAAGCCGATTCCCTTCAAAGGACCGGTCTTCCGGCGCGCGGAACGAATCGGAAAAAACGTGACGCTTCACTTTGAAACCGCCGCCGGACTCAAATCGCGCACCGCAGGAAAACTCCGAGGATTCGAAGCCGCGGGTCCGGACGGCAAGTTTCATCCGGCAAAAGCGGAAATCCGCGGGAACCGGGTCATCCTGACCGCAGACACGGCTCCGGTGCTCAAGGTCCGTTACGCATGGGGACGCGTTCCCGAGTGCGATCTAGCCGACAACAACAATCTTCCCGCAGGACCCTTCCTCTGCTCTCTGAACGAAAAACAAAACAGGTAAAATTTATGAAAAGAACCGGCATTGCAACTCTGCTTCTCTGGACCGTTCTCTCCGTTGCCGCCCCCATCCGCACGGTCGCGACACAGGGAGAGTGGTTCCTGGAAAAAAACGCTCCCGCCGCACTCTCCGACCGCGACGGCCTGGAACTCACGCTGAAAAAAGAATCCGCAAACAAAAACCTCCGGATTCTCCTGAAGCGTCCTGTTCCCATCGACGACGCGGATACGCTTCAGTTCTTCTACAACATGCCTTTCGTCTACGGGCCGGACTACGCTCACGACATCAGCGTTCTGCTGAAAGACTCCGCTGGAAAAGAGTCCCTGCTTCCGGCAGGCAGAACACTGAATACGCATTTTGCCCCCGGCAACGCGCGCAGGACGGCATACTGGACTCATGCGGAAGTGGATGTGAGCGGAAAAAAGAACGCGGAATTCATCGGAATCGAAGTCCGTTACCAGCATTGGAACACAAAAAGCGAACCGAAGGCAAGCCGTCTCTGCTTCCGGGATTTTGCCCTGACAAACATTCGTTACGACAAGGCAAAACTGTACTATGCGCTCTCCAATTTCCGCGGGAACTTCAACAATCCCGCGTTCAACGGATGCGCCGGACGCTTTCTGACCGATCTCACCGGAGGCTCGTCCCTTCCGTTCCTCTTTCTGGACAACGCGGTCGATCATGTCAAGTCTCAAAGACCGGCACGCCTTGATCTCCGGTTCGATCTCTTCGACGGCAATGACCGGCGGATCTGGAGCGCGGAACACAAAGGCATTCCGGCAAAAACGCCGGCAGATTCCGCACGCAGATTTGAAATTCCGCTGACTCGTCCCGGAACATACCGTCTCCGGGCAAAATCCTACGACAGCGCAACCGGACGGTTCTTCACGCAGGAGTGGGTTCGCCTGGTGATTCTCCGCGGCGACGGCAAGGTTCCGGAATCCGCGCTGCCGGAACGTCTGGCAATCAATCCCGAAACCCCGTGGGGCGTACTGAAAAAACAGGAAAATCTCCAGTTTCATGTGAATGGACTCGATCATGCGGACTGGGTCCTGAAATGGGGATATCGGAAGTTTACATTCCATCCGTGCGGATTCGCGGCCGAACAACCTTATACCGTCAAGGAAACGATCCCGTTGAAACCGGGAGGCGCAGTCTTCCAGCGTCCGTTCACGGCATCCGGAGACGATCTTGTCACCGTAACGGCGGAACTCTGGAGGAACGGAGTCCGAGTCGAACGGGTGGAACGCGAAATGGGAATTGCCAATTCGATCCCCCCCGGCAGGAGAGAGAAAACAGAAAACGCATCTCCGACTGTCGCAGACGCGTTCCGGGAAAACGGCGGTGTCTGGCAGAATCTTCAGCTCCACGCATTCGAAGTCATCACAGAGCAGAAGAAATGGCTGGGAAAGAATATCGGGGAACTGAAAAAAGTCTCGCCATGGCTCGGCTTCCATGTCACGCCGGATCTGTTCGAGCCGCTGCCCGGGGTCTATCACTGGAAACCGCTGGAAGAACTGCTGGACATCGCGGCAAAGCATAAGGTGCGGATCGTGTTTTATCTGGCGGAAAAGTATCCTCCGGAATGGGCGCAGGTACGCTTTTATGTGGAAGAGAACGGAAAGGCTCACAATTCCCGGATCGTCTGGAAATATCTGAAAGGCGGCTACAACTACGCAACCGGAGAAGGCGCGCCGGAACTCATCCGGGAATTCAATATCCAGCTTGCACGGAGATTCCGGAACCATCCCGGGCTCGGAGCTTACTATTTCGAAAACGAACACATCGTTTCCGACGGCTCCTCCCTCGCCCTCGCCACCTCGCACGATGCGGGAAACCTGCGGAACTACCGGGCGCATCTGAAAAACAAATACAGGAAAATCGCTGCTCTCAACCGGGCCTACGGAACCGGATTTTCCTCATTCGACGCCATCCCCCTTCCCTCATCGGACAGAAAACGCGGTGAATCAAACCTCTGGAAGCTGGAATATCAGGACTACGTTCTGAATTCCGCCTGCGAATTCATCCGGAACTGCCAGCTGGATCCGGTCCGGCAGGAAGATGCCTCCCGTCCGATCCTGATTTATGCGCCAGCGATGCTCCGGACCGTCGATGCCGGATTCTACGAGCATCTGGCGAAAAACGGCGCAATTCTCGCCAACGGAGGAGTCCATTCCTGGCTCGATCAGATGATCTTCCGGGAGGCCTACAACGCCATCCCCGGACTTCTGGAACGGATGGAACCGCACGGGATGTTCAGCTACGCCCCCGAAAAATACGGTCTGGACGACATGATCTTCGGAATGCTCGCAATGGGGGGACGCGGCCTGAACTTCCATTATTTCTACCGCGCAGTTCCCTGGGAGGACTTCCGTTATGAGACTTACCTGAACGCAAAGAATCCTCACGCCAACGGCTTCCGGATCCTCAAAGAGCATTTTCCGGCGATTCTGGAACTGAAAGACGTTGAAGTTTTCCATGATCCGGTCGGGATTCTGGAACTGCCGTCCGCCGCGGCATTCACCTACCTGCCCCACTGGGCCAACATCCGCGGACTGATGACGGGCCTGCATGAAATTCATCACTATAAACCGAAGGTCAGAACCATCGGAGGCAGGATGTCTTATCTCAACGGAACCCGTATCCTCTTTGTCTGCGGTCATCTGATTCAGGATGGCGAAATCGACTATCTGCGAGACTATCTTGCAAAGGGTGGAACCGTTGTTCTGGAACACGACGCGGCATCCCTCCGCTTTTCCGGTCCGGATGCGGGAAAAAACGTCCTGCTCACAGAAGTCAAGGCAAAAAAAGGATCGGATGTTCTCTCGGGACAGTGTGAAACCTACACTTCCGGAAAAGGACGCATTTTCCGGATGAAACGCGGCGTTGACTGGCGGAAACAGAAATGGATTCCCTCGCTTCTATCCCTTGCAGGCATATCCTCCCGGATCTACGATTCCAACGATCCCTGTCTGCAGGTGCATCCTCTGCGGAAAGGTTCCACGATTTATTTTGCCGTAACGCACAGGGGAAACGATCCCCGTTCCGGCATTAACGGACCGCGGTCCGTGAAGGATGTCCGGATCAGTCTCTTCCAGTTCGATCCCGGGAAAAGGTATGCTCTTCAGGATATCTGGACCCCGGGAGCGGAAGAGAGAATCCTCTCCGGCACAGACATGAAAAACGGATTCAACGCCGGAAATTTTGAAGAAGGACAAATGAAAATCTTCCGTATCCGTCAGGTTCAATGAATCCGGGCGGGGCTCATGAAGCCCCGCTCCTCCATTTTCCATGCGGCATCGTTCTCCCTCCGAAGCGGAGAAAACAGAATCTTCCCGTTTTCCGGAAAATAGTTGGTTGAAAAGACTTGATTTTCAAGCCGGAAGCCAGTATAGTTTAACCGCCGGAAGCGGAAAATGCCTTCCCGCCATCCGTCAAAACGCAGGGAGAACCTCGCAGAATGAGCAGTCAGCCAAACAGTCAGACGGAAGAGGAATGCGGAATCGCCGCGATCGGGAAAAACTGCTTCGGCTGCGGAGTCTGCGCCTGCATCTGTCCGCGCGCCCTTCTTTCGATCCGACTGAACAAAAATGGTTTTTTCGCTCCGTCGGCGACCAACGAACCGCAATGCGCCCACTGCAATCTCTGTCTTTCCATCTGCCCCTGTACGAATGCCGTTCCCGCCGCACCCGCGGGGAAAATCGAACCGGAGGCATGGAGCGCCGAAAGCCGTCGGGAACAGCTTCTCCGCAAATCCGCCGCGGGAGGCATTGCCCGAGAACTCGCGGAAGAGTGGATGGATCGCGGACGCAGTGTCTGCGAAGCCGTCTTCAATGCGCAGGAGAATTGTCTGGAACACATTGTTCTCCGGAATCCGGAGGACCTTGAACGGGGGACCGGAGCAAAATACCTGCAAAGCTATACTCTGCCGGGATTCTCGCATCTCAACGGACACGAGCGTTTTCTGGTGATAGGGACCCCGTGCCAGATCGACGGGCTCCGGCGCTATATCCGGAAACGGCACTGGGAGGAACATTTTGTCCTCGTCGATTTTTTCTGCCGGGGAGTTCCCTCCATGCGCCTCTGGCTGAAATTCACCCGGTTCTTCAAGAAAAAAAGACAATCCTTCATCGACGTCGCATGGCATGAAAAAACAAACGGCAAAAAAGAAGACCGCATCGTCTTTACCGGAAAAGACGGAACCGGGACCGCCGCCGGAAGCCGCCGCAATGAACTCTTCTTCGGCTTCTATCGGGATGATCTCTGCCTCGCCTCCGCCTGCTACGACCGATGCAAATACAAGGGAACGGCATCCGCCGCCGACCTCAGACTGGGAGAATTCCGAAATCCGGACGCTCAAAACGGAAAAGACACCACCGGCTCCATCCTCGTCCTGTCGGAAAAAGGACGGCGCGCACTGGAGGAAACCGCCCACAGGCTGAAACGAACCCGGCAGACTCTCGATGACGTCCTTGCCGGACAGATGACCGGCAATGCAGTCCGGCCGCGGGACAACGCCGTCTTCCGCCTTTTCCTCAGAAGCGCCATGCCGCTGAATCTGATTCTGAAGTGGAAACAGTGGACCCGTCTCCTGCTCTATCTTCCCCAGGAACTCCGCCGCAGGTTCCGCAAGCGGAGCTGAAGGAAAAGGGCATCCCCTTCCCCCCCACGGCAAAACAAGTTCAGCGCGGCGCTGTGCTGTCGCGCAGAATCAGGCGATAGGGAATGACCGTCTCCGGGGAAACCTCTTCTCCCCGGACTCCGGAGTCGAGAGCCGCCGCAACCGCAGAGGCCACCGCGGAATAATCCTGAGAAATCGTTGTCTGCGGCGGAATGCAGTAGCGGGAAGTCTGTGCACGTTCCGAACTGACCAGCTGAATATCCTCCGGAATCCGCTTTCCGTACAGAGACAGCGCATACGCGGCAATGCCTCCGGCGTTCGAGCCGCCGCAGCAGAAGAGACCGTCGATTCCGTTCCGCAGCAGTTTTCCGATCTCTTCGATGTAGTCGTCCGGCAGAGCGATCCGCACAAGACTCTCTTCCGCCGGGAGTCCCCGTTTTTCCAGCGCGGAAAGAATCCCGCTCCTTCGGAGGTCCACATTTCCCATGCCGATTCTTCCGTGAATGACGCTTCCGATCCGCCGGCAGCCGCACTCTGCAAGATGCCCGACAGCCAAATCCATCCCCTGCAATTCATCAGAACGCACGCAGAGAACACCTCCGGATCTTCCGGAAGGCTGCCGGTCCACCAGAATCAGAGGAAGAGCAAACCGCTCATCCCAGCGCTCGAACAGCGGAGTTTCGACTCCAATGGAGACCGCTCCGCAGAACTGGATGCTCTCCAGCCGCTCCAGATTGTCATGCGGAAGGATCTCAATCCGATAACCGCGGAAGGAAAGCTCGCGCGTCAGCTCCGTCATCACCATCTCCACATACGCCTGCACCGGATAGACCAGCTTGTAAGGAGCGACAATTACCACGTTTCTCTGCTTCGTCGACAGCCTCGGGTGATATCCATACTCCCGCGCCACGGCAAACACCCGATCCCGAATCTCTCTCCGGATGTTCGGATGGTGGCTGAACACCCGCGAAACCGTCGCGATCGACACTCCCGCCTTTTCCGCAATCTCCTGTATCCTCACCGAAAACCTCTCTTTTCTAAAAATTGATTCATTTACAATATATTTCATCTTTTTCTGAAAACAAATTCCATTTTCATATTTTTTTACAAAACAAGTTGGTTCGGAGCTCTTGCAAAAGCCGTTTCGGACCGTACAGTATCCGGAAAGGGAAATCCAGCCAAACAAGGAAAACGGAAATGAAAGAATACAGCATCGTGTTCACAGCTCCGGGAAAAGCGGAGCTTCTGGAAAAGGAATGGGATGAACCGGAGTTGAAACGGGATGAAGTGTTTCTGGAAACGGAATGCACCCTGGTCAGTCCGGGAACGGAACGTGCGTGCCTGCTCGGACTTGCCGGAGGAAATTCTTTTCCGAAGCGTCTCGGATACAGCGCCGTCGCCCGAGTGAAAAAAGCGGGAGAAGAATCCGGATTTCATCCCGGAGAGCGGGTCGCGGTCTACCACAGTTCCCACTCCTCGCTTCTGGTGAAGAAAGCGGAGGACCTTGTGAAAATTGAGGACGATGCTCTTCCTTCTTCCTCGGCGGTGTTCTGCATCATCGGCTCCATGGGACTGCAAGGGATGCGCAGGGCGCGGCCGGAACTCGGGGAATCCATGGCGGTTCTCGGGCTTGGACTGCTCGGGCTTTTTGCCGTCCGGTGCGCAAGTCTCTCCGGACTCTTCCCGCTGATCGGAGTCGACTTCAATGAAAAACGCCGGAAACTCGCGGAGGTATTCGGCGCGGATGCGACCTTTTCGCCCGGCGATCCGGAGCTTGCCGCAAAGATCAAAGCGCTCACAGGAGGAAGCGGCGTAAATGTTGCGGTTGAAGTGACCGGCAATCCCGATGCGCTCAACAGTGCGCTCGATTTTACCGCGCCGTTCGGAAGGGTCACGCTCACAGGCTGTTCCCGGACCCCGACGAAAGAAATTGATTTCTACAGCAAAGTCCACAAGCCCGGCATCACGATCCTCGGAGCGCACAACATGGCGCGTCCACTGCACGACGCCCGTCCCGGATGCTGGACCATGCGCGAGGACATGGCACTGCTTCTGCGGCTTTTCTCCGCGGGCAGAATTGATCCGGAACTGCTGATTACGGAACGAGCG
>CALXMJ010000046.1 GCA_944389445.1 uncultured Victivallales bacterium
CATTTCACTTTGCAGCAGGTGAATCAGGGAGAGCTGGATCTTGCGCAGCATACCAGCGGAGGAGCCGTCCGTTTCCGGACCAACGCAAGGACAATCGCCATCCGTGCAAAACTGGTATTCTCCTTCGACATGAACCACATGCCGAGAACCGGAAGCGCCGGATTCGACCTCTACCGCGGAACTGGAGCGGAAAAATTCCACATTGCCAGCGCTCAGCCGAACCGGGATCAGGAGCTTCTCGAAATCCTCCTGATTGCCGATAACGACGCCGGCATGCAGGAATGGATGCTCAATCTTCCTCTTTACGGCGGAGTCGGGACTCTGGAGATCGGTATGAATCCGGGGGCGCTCATCGAACCGCCGTCCCCGCACCGGATTCCGAAACCAATCCTCTTCTACGGTTCCTCCATCACCCAGGGCGGATGCGCATCGCGTCCGGGAAACGCTTATACCTCCATGCTCTGCCGGGAGGTCGACGCGGAACAGATCAATCTCGGATTCTCCGGTTCCGCCCGCGGAGAACTTCCTCTGGCGGAAGCCATCGGCGACCTGGATCTTTCCGTCTTCGTCATGGACTACGACCACAACACGCCGAATCCGGAGCATCTCCGGAAAACTCACGAGCCCTTCTTCCGGATCATCCGCGAAAAACAGCCGGAACTGCCGATCATTCTGATGTCCAAATGCGATATCTGGACCTACAAGAACCGCAAAGACGACGAGGAACGGCGAAGCATCATCCGCGACACTTACGAACATGCCGTCGCTTCCGGAGACCGCAATGTCTATTTCATCGACGGAGAAACTCTCTTCGGCCGCTCACACCGGAGCTGGTGCACGGTCGATACCTGTCACCCGAACGATCTCGGTTTTTTCCGCATGTTCGAACATACGCTGCCGGTGCTGGAGGAAGCTCTCAAAAAATATCGCTGATTTTTTACGGTTTCTTTTGAAAAATACGCTGCACAGTGTCATATTAACGGCGCAGTTTTTTTGAAGCGCGTTTTTTCCGGCTTGCCGAAAGAAACGGGGAGATCAAAGTTTTATCAAAGGAAGAAAAAAAAGAGATGTTTCCTTTTAAAGAGTTCAGCCATTTTGTCATGGGCGACATGACCGTCTACTATCTGAAGGACGGCAGCAGGCTCACCTTCACCATGATTCCGACAGGAATGGAAAAACAGCTTCCGAAACATCGGATCAATCTCAAAGATACGGTCGCCTGCCGCGGAATTGCCAAAGTGTTCCAATGCGACTTTCCCGCGTCCGTCCTGGAAGATATGACCCAGTTCAAACTCCTCGGAGACGGTTACCCGAACCGGTTCGCGCCGGGCAACACCATGCGCGGAAGCGCCAGCCTGAAAGACCTTAAATTCGCTGCACAGAAAGAACACGGAAACACCGTCGAAACATTTTTCATGGACGACCGCGGAATCAAACTCGTTCATACGGTCAAATACAAAAAAGGAACCGGATATCTCGAAATCAGCACCGCGATTACAAACGGCTCCGATCAAACGGTCGAACTGGAAATGCTCGACAGTTTCTCCATCGGAATGCTTTCCCCGTTCCAGCCGGACGACGGACTCGATAAATACAAAATCCACCGTTTCCGTTCCTTCTGGAGCATGGAAGGACGCCATGAAGCCGCCGCGGTTGAGGATCTCGGGCTGGAAATGTCCTGGTCCACCTACGGCATGCGCGCCCTGCGCTTCGGACAGACCAGCTCCATGCCGGTCAAGGAGTTCTTCCCGATGATCGGATTCGAGGATACCGATGCCGGAGTCATCTGGGGCGCACAGCTGGCGACCAACGGTCCCTGGCGGCTCGAAGCGACCCGCTTTGCGGATCATCTCAACCTCTCCGGCGGTCATACCGACCGCGAACTCGGGGGCTGGATCAAAAAACTCAAGCCCGGAGAAACCTTCCGGGGACCTGCGGCAATCGTCAGCTGCGTCAAAGGCGATATTCAGGATCTGATGACCCGTCTGACCGCGTGGCCGGTCGACAACGCCGCTTCCCGCGTCTCCTCCGAAGAGGACCTTCCCGTCATCTTCAACGAATGGTGTACCACATGGGGATGCCCCAGCCGGGAAAATCTGCTCCCGATTGCAAAAACTCTCAAGGGACACGGCATCCGCTATTTCGTCATGGACGATGGCTGGTTCAAAAGTAAAAACTCCAAATACAACGGAATCGGCGACTGGATCATTTCCGAAGAAAAATATCCGGGCGGACTCAAAAAATTCACAGGCGAACTCCGCAAAATGGGATTCATTCCGGGCGTCTGGTTCGAGTTTGAAAACTGCCTGCCGGGATCGCATCTGCTGGAGGAACACGAGGAGCTCCTCCTGACTCTCGACGGCAAGACCTATCAGACCGAACGCAGATTCCTCGATTTCCGGAAGAAAGAGGTCTGGGACTATCTTGATAAAAAACTCATCAAGATGCTGAAAGACAACGGCTTCGGCTATCTGAAAGTGGATTACAACGCCCCGATCGGATTCGGCGCCGATACGGAAAACGGCACTCCAGCGGAAGGGCTCCGCGAACATCTCGAAGCAGTCGGCGGATACTACAATCATCTGCGGGAGGAACTGCCGGAACTGGTGATCGAAATCTGCTCCTCCGGCGGACACAGGCTGACTCCGGAATGGATGCGGATCGGAAACATGGGAAGTTTCTCGGATGCTCACGAAGGCGAAGCAATTCCTCTCGTCGGAGCCAATACGCAGATGCTGATTCCTATGGAACGGAATCAGATCTGGGCGGTTCTCCGGGCGGAAAACGATTCAAAACGTCTTTACTATTCCCTCGCCGCGGGATTTCTCGGAAGACTCTGCCTTTCCGGTGAAATCGACAAGCTGGCTCCGTGGCAGAAGAAAATCATGTTCGACGCGGTCGATTTCTACAAGCGCATTGCGCCTCTGGTCAAGCACGGAGTCTCGCGGCTCGAACGGGAACTGACCAGCCGCTCCAGCAACTATCCTGCCGGATGGCAGATCCTCTCGCGCACCTGGAAAAACGAGGAGATGCTCGTCATCCACGGATTCCGGGATACGCCGGAACAGCTCTCAATCTCCCTGAACGGAGAACAGAAAATCGCAGGGGTGTTCAAGTCCGACGACGTGGATGTCCGAATCAGTGGAGACAAGCTGCTCGTCAGCGGCCTCAGCGATTATTCCGGACTCGTAGTTCTTTTGAAACAATAAAAATACGCCATCACATCCGGGAAAGAACAGACGGCTTTCCCGGATGATCCCTCCATCAGACTCAATTCAGCAAATTCCCGCCCACAGCATCATCCTCGGTACACAATCATTGGAAGAGCCGTCAGACGGATTGTCAACATACAAAAAATTCAGCAAGAGTTGAACATTTATGATTGAACTGGATGCAAAAACACAGACTGTTCTGTGGATCGGAATCGGAGTGTACATTGTCGTCATGCTCGGCATCGGCTGGCTCTCCGGACGCAAGGTAAAAGACATGAACGACTTCCTCGTCGCTGGCAGACGACTGCCGCTCTGGATGGCGACCGCCACCCTGCTGGCGACCTGGTTCGGAGCGGGTTCCAGCATGGGAGTCGCGGCAACGGTCTATTCCGGAGATCTCCGGGATGTGATCGCCGATCCCTTTGCCGCCTCGCTCAGCCTGATTCTGGCAGGCATTTTCATTGTCGGGTTCCTGCGGAAATGCAACTGCCTGACCGTCACCGACATCATTCAGAAAAAGTACGGGAAAGCCGCCGGGATCTATGCATCCTTCTGGATGATCCCGGTTTACGTCGGATGGCTCGGCGCGCAGATGCTCGGACTCGGCACCATTCTCAATCTTCTGACCGGCATCAACATGCTTTACGGAACACTGATCGGAGCGCTGATTGTACTGATCTACACGGCGTCCGGCGGAATGTGGGCGGTCACGCTGACGGATATCGTGCAGGTTTCGCTGATTATCCTCGGGCTGGTCCTGATCGTTCCCGGTGCGGTACGCTTCGCCGGCGGATGGGAGGCGGTCTACACGAATCCAGCGGCGGACCTCTCCCTGCTCCCGGCGGAAGGCGGATGGAACAACACGGTCAACTATCTCGGAAACTGGATGATCATGGGACTCGGCTGCATGGTCGGTCAGGACCTTGTCCAGCGCTCCCTCGCCTCCCGGAACGAAAAGATCGCCATCCAGAGTTCCATCTATTCCGGAATCCTCTACATGCTGATCGGCATGATCCCGATCACGATCGGGCTTGCGGCGAAAATCGCCTTTCCGGCATGGGGAATTACGGAAGCGGCATTCGGATCGGACCTCGAAAACCAGGTACTGCCGAGAATGGCGATTCAGGTGCTCGGCGGAATCCATCCGGTCCTGCTGACGATCTTTCTCAGTGCTCTGATCTCCGCCATCATGAGTTCGGCGGACAGTTCCCTGCTGGCGGCCTCCAGTCTGTTTTCCAACAACATTCTGCATCCGCTCTGCCCGAAACTGCCGGAAAAGAAAATGCTGCTGATCATCCGCATCATCACGATTCTGGTGCTTGTGACCGCAACGGTTCTCGCGCTTGAGGTCCGGAGCATCTATGCTCTGATGATCAACTGCTGGGCGTCACAGCTGGTGATTGTGTTTCTCCCGGTGGTCTCCGCGATTTACTGTCCCCGTGCCTCCGCACGTTCGGCATGGGCGGCGATGGGAACGGCGACAGTCGTCTGGATCGGCTATATGATCTCGGTTGCCCTCGGCATTCACGGAGGGTTCACGGAAATCATGGGATCGGATCTCTTCCAGTTCTCGCTGACCAACGGAGCCGTCTACGGGTTTGCCGCCGGAACGCTCGCCTTCCTGATCTCCTATGCGGAGGACCTCGCCAGCCAGCCTCCTGCCGGAGAGCACGGAACAGCATCCTGATCCTGTTCCAGGAGAAGAGAAAGGTATTTCACACTTCCGGGGAGTTCCCTTCTTCCAGGAAAGACTGCTCCCGTAAAGCCCGGTAGCTGGAAGGGGAACAGCCATAACTGCGGCGGATAAACCGGGTAAAGGAAGAACGGTCCCGGAAGCCGCATTGCGCAGAAATCCGCTCAATGGAGAGATCCGTACCGGTGAGCAGGGAAACCGCTTTGGAAAGCCGCATATTCAGGATATAGCGTCCCGGGGAAATATGCGTATGCTTCCGGAACAAACGGGTCAGAGTCGCCGGAGAAATCCCGAAATGCTCGCAAAGATTTTCCAGACCGAAATCCGGATTGGAAAGATTCTGCCGGATCAGAAGAAGACTCTGCGGAATGATTTTTTCCGTCTGATGCTGATCGTTCTCTTCCGGAACGATGGAGGAAAGGATCTCCATAATCAGACAGCTTTTCCGGCGGATGCAGCGGGGAGAATCATCACTCATAATCCGGTCCAGCTCATCGAATAGCTCTTCCGGATACCGGCCGGCGGTCATCAGGCGCGGATAGCGGAAAGCCAGGAAAAAAGCCTCCGCAAGAGGTCCGTCGAAACAGAACCACCGGATCCGGCAGGTTCTGGAAAGACAGCGTAGAATCCGATCCTCATTGAACAGCGTGTAAGACACCGTATTCGGACCGGCGATCACGGAATGTTCGGTCAGAAGCGTCTCACACTGCCCGGTAAGAATCCACGAAACACGGACAAAAGGATTTAAAACGCCACCTGAATGCTCTATTTTGCCTTGCTGCAATTCCAGAATTCCGGTATTATGCGCGTAAAAAGGAAGCGGAATGACCGGAGTTTCACTGGAATTCAAACGGGTTCTGAAAAAATTTCGGGGTATCTGTGAATCCATAAGCTGACTGAAGAATCTTTTTTTTGAAAGAAAATGTCTCTTGTATTACGAAGAGAAATATAGTATAATAAAAACAGAAATCAAGGGTCTTCAACAAAAAAACAATGAAGGAAAAAGATCATGCGGAAACAGAATTTTTCTCTGATAGAGCTGTTGGTGGTAATTGCCGTCATATCCATTCTTGCGGCCCTGCTGCTGCCGGCGCTGAACAGCGCGCGGGAAACGGCGAAACAGACGCAGTGCATCAATCAGGAAAAACAGCTTGTCCTGGGAATTGCCTCCTACTGCTCGGATGCCGATGACCACTTTCCGATCATCTACCGCTGGGCAACCGACCATTACTGGGGAGACAAGATGTATCGGGGAAAATATATTCCGAATGTCCGGCTTCTGAGTTGTCCCAGTTATGCAAAAGGAGCATTTCTGCCCTCCCGGGGAGTTGTCATGGCGGAAAACGATCCGAACTGGAAATTCACGCAGTACGGCATGAACTGGGAACTGGACAACAATGTCTCCGACGGCTGCAGTTTCGCCCGCACGGGAATGGTAAAAAATCCTTCCCGGAAATTTCTTCTCTCGGATTCCGTCGCGGCGGACACTTCCGCGGCAAAGGTGAACGGAGATGGCGTCAACGTTTACGGATTCGCCCGTGTCGTCCCCGCCCGCTGGACCAGTTCCGGACAAGGAGTCGTTCTTGCCCGCCACAGACAGCTTCGCACGTGTACAGTCGCCTGGATCGACGGACATATCTCCACTCTGGTTTCCCCGGTTCCAGGTTATGACGCAATCGCCTATTTCTATACCAATCACCTGAAACAGTTCCGCAATTTCAGACCCCAGGACTGAACCATGAAATCCATTTTTCTTCTGTTTCTCCTTCTTTCCGCCGCAGTATGCACAGCGGAATCTGCGTTCTCTTCTCCGCCGGGAACAATCGTTTCCGTGGAGAAGATTCCCTTTGAGATCCGTCACTGGAGCAAAGACTGGAAATCGCTGACACGCTCCGGCGGCAGCAATCCTCTCTTCCCCGGCGAATTCGGCACGGAGGAACAGGGACGCGGCATCGTCCGGACTGGAACATTCCGTGTGCATGAAGGGGAATTCCAGTATCTGGAAGCCAAAGATCTCGCCTCGCGCAACCGTGCCAGGATCGAACTGCATCTCACCTCGCCGGAAGCTGTGGCGACAGGCGCACTGATTCTTTCCGCACGCTTCCAGAACCGTATTCTGAAAAACCGACCGATCCGGATCAATGGAACAGAGCGGTGTTTTGGAAAGAACTTCGATCCGGAATATCAGAAGATCTGGTTCGGCAAACCGGAAAAAAAATGCATCGAAATTCCGCTTCAGCGAGGGACACTGCGTCTGACCGGAAATTTCTCCGGAAGCTGGAATGACGACCGGGGCTGGGGAAAACAAAGCTGTGAACTCCGGTTGAACTTTCATTCGCCGGATCAACAGTATCACAGAGCGGATCTGCTGGTGGAAATGACCTATCTTCCCTGCGAAACCCGTCCGCTGGACATTTCCGCAGCGGTGAACATGGGCCTGCGCGATGACGTCGCGGAGGATGGGAAAGGCGGCTGGGGCGACAGCGGTCCCGACAACGATCTCCGTATGCTGCCCGTCGGAAGACAGCGCTTCTCCGGTCTGCTCTTCGACATTCCCGATCCGGCAAAACACAACGGCCTCGCCTGCATCAATCTCCGCGGACAGAAACGGCCCTGGCTGCCGCAATCCGCCGAGATCGCCACTCCAGGTGCGAAAGGTTCCTATCTTTACCTTCTGAATGCCCTCGGCTGGGAGCCGCCCCGGCGCACGGAGATCGGAAGCGTGACAATCTCCTACACGAACGGCAGAACGGAAAAGCGCGCCATTTTCAGCGGAGAAGACACGGCGAACTTCTGGAATCCGCGTGTTTTGAAAAATGCTTTCGCCGTTTGGACAGGAGAGAATCCCTCCGCGAAGGTCGGACTGTACGCCACCCGGATTCCTCTCTCCGGGAATCCGGCAAAGCTGACCTTCCGTTCCGCCGGAAACGCCGTCTGGATGATCGCCGGTGCGACACTCGCCGATACCGATCTGCTCCCGGAAGAGAGCGGGCCCGTGGTCATCACAGCAGGAAAAGAGTTCATCCCCATCGAACGGATGGAACCGGTGGCAAAAGGATCCCTCCTCGACTTTTCCGATCTTCTCGACGCTCCGGCGGGAAAATACGGATTCCTCCGCACAAAGGACAATCACTTCGAATTTGAAAAACGACCGGGGAAAGCCGTCCGTTTCTGGGGCGTCAACAACTCCGCCGACGCCAACGTCATGACGCATGCCGAGAGCGATCGTCTGGCCGACGATTTTGCCTCTCTCGGCTACAACATCATCCGCCTCGCAGGATACGATTTTCATCTCAGTGCCGGAAACACCTCCTCTCTGGAATTCCAAGCCGAAAATCTGGATCGCATGGATTATCTGATCGCAGCGCTGAAAAAACGCGGGATTTACATAACATTCGAACTCTATCAGAGCCGGATTCCGCAGCCGGGCGAAATCTCCGGAGTTCCTCCCGGCATTCCCTGGAAAAACAAGAAAAACTACAAAGCACTTCTCTTTCTTTCCGATCCGGTCATGCGGAATCTGGAACAGTTTGCCGAACGACTGCTGAACCATGTCAACCCCTATACCGGAAGGGCATGGAAGGACGAACCCGCGATCGTCGCAATCGGAATGATCAACGAGGATCCGCTCTGGGTACAGTTGAACGGATGCTCTCCGCAGATCCGCAAAATGTATGACGATGCGTTTTCCTCCTTTGCCGCAGGACGCAGCTGGAAGATCACAGTAAAAAACCGGGAACGTCTGTTCACGCGCTTTCTTCATGAGCTGTATGGAAAAGGGTTTCGAAGGCTCTCCGCGTTTCTGCGCAGAGCCGGGGTCCGAGTTCCTCTGACCGATCTCAACTACATGAACGACCTTTCCACAGCAGCTTCCCGCGGAATGTTTGATTATGTCGACTGTCACGGATACTGGGCGCATCCGGCATTTCTCAAAGGCGGAATTTATCCTGCCTCTTTCGAAAACACCAGCGGAATCCGCTCATACGGAGCGTTTCTTTCCGGAATTTTCGGAGCGCGGCATCTCGGAAAACCGTTTGCTGTCTCGGAATGGAATCACTGTTTCCCGAATCCGTATTTTACGGAGGGGCCGTTCCTCGTCGGAGCTTACGGATCGCTTCAGGACTACGGAATGATCTGCCGATTCAACTACTCCTGGGGCGCGCTGCCGATCCGTGACCGGAGCAAAAGCAAATATGTCTACTTCGATCTTGTAAACCTGCCGATGCAGCTGCTGGGGGAACGGGCGGGAGCGCTGCTGTTTCTGCGCGGAGATGTCGCGCCGTCCAAAAAAGTGATTCCGCTTTACCGGGATCCGGAAAGCCTGAAAATTCCCGGCTATCCGCGCAACGTGCCGAAAGCTGTGGAATGCGTCGGACTGATCGCCAAAACCGGGCTCGTCTGGACACCCCCGGAACCGTCCGCCGCCGTTCTGACGGAGCGGAAAGAAACGTTCGGAATCCATGCCGCGGAACGGAATGAGACCATGCGGAAGCTTCTGGAAACCAACGTGATTTCCCGGAAGGAATACGATCCCGACGCCGAACGCTTTACCAGTTCCACGGGAGAACTGATCCTGAACCGGAAGGAAGGCACTCTTCAGATCGCAACTCCGAAAAGCGAAGCATTCGTGCTGCCGGAAAACAGTATGGGAAAAGGACGATTCGTCTCGGTCAGAAACAAACGCTCGTTTGCGTCCTTTCTGATCGCCTCCCGCGACAACCGCCCGCTGGCCGAAAGCCGCAGAATCCTGATTCTCCATCTGACCGGCGGATACAACAGCGGAATGAGGTTTGCCAATCAGGAACGGAACATCGTTCTCTCGCCAGGAACGCTGCCGATTCTGATGGCTCGCGGAGAAGCGGAAATCCGAATCGGAATTCCCGGAACATTCACGCTTCATGCCTGTTCGTTTCACGGGAAACGCCTGTTTGAAGTCCCGCTGAAACGCGAAGGGGAAAGCATGGTTTTCACGGCATCGAACGCGACCGGCCGGGGACCCGTCGCCGTCTATGAGCTGATCCGGAAGTGAACTCCGTTTTCCCCCCTGCTGCTCTCCGGACGAAACGAGCCGTGTTACTTCTTTCACATTTTTTCCCGCGCTTTGGTGTCTCCAACGCAGTTGAAAGAGGAGACAATGAGAAATACTGTACCGGAAAATCAAAGGACCGAAACTAAGCGGAAAGGATGAAAAGATGGCGGACTTCAAGGGATTCATGCACGGAATGGGCATCGGAGGATGGCTCACCAACTATAAACGGTTCAATGTGCTTCCGGTGGAACGGCGCTTCCCGCTTTCCGTCGGAGATTTCGAACATTTCGACTCCTACATCACACAGCGCGACATCGACTATATCGCTTCTCTGGGAATGGATCACGTCCGTCTCGGGTTCGATCAGGTGGTGCTGGAGGAGAAACCGGGAATCTATCGCGAACGCATCTGGCATCTGTTCGACTCATTCATCGAATGGTGCGAGGCCGCCGGAGTCAATATTGTCCTGAACCTGCACAAGGCAATCGGGAACTACTGCGACATTCCCGAACCGGTTTCCCTGATGGATTCCGGAGAACTTCAGGAGCGCTTTCTCCACCTCTGGCTCACATTCGAAGACCGTTATTCCGGCAAGCCGGAGATCGCTTTCGAACTGCTCAATGAAGTCCGGGACATCGATCCAGCACTCTGGAACGCCCTTGCGGAACGCACCATCGCGGCGATCCGGAAAAAGAATCCGAACCGCAGGATCATCGTCGGCAGCACCTGCTGGAACTCTCCGCACACCTTGAAAGACCTGAAACTCTACGACGACCCCAACATCATCTATACCTTCCACAACTATGCGCCGTTTGAATTCACGCATCAGCGCGGAGTCCTGCAGGCGGATCCCCTTTACTACAACCGGGAAATGCCGTATCCAGGAGACGTCGAACGCTACCGCGACTTCCGCCGCTATGTCTACGGAGCGGAAAATCCCTATCCGCAGTTTGAACGCATCGACAGGGAATATCTGCGCTGTGAACTCCAGCCAGCGTTCGATTTTGCTGAACAGCATCCGGAAAAAATCCTCTGGTGCGGAGAATTCGGAACGATCCGTCACTGCCGCCTTGAATATCGGGAGAACTACATGCGCGACATGATCTCTCTCCTGAAAGAACACGGCATTGCATATTGCGTCTGGAACTATCTGAGCACGCCGAACGATGGCAACCGCTTCAGTCTCGTCGACGACGATCACCGCCGGATCCTGAGTCCGGAACTTGCCCGGATCATCGCCGGCAATGCAGAATAATTTCGTCTCAAGCCTCCGGAAAAGAAGAACAACAAAAAAGCCGGACTTTCCCTGAAAAAGGAAATCCGGCTTTGAAAGGAATCCGCTCTCAGGCGGAAGCAATCAGTATTTGCTGTCGGCGTAATCGACCCAGCCGCCCGCCTTGACCAGCTCGAAATCGAACTCGCCGACGGTGAACGGATAGACTTTCGTCACACTTCCGTTGGAAATGGTGAAGGTCTTCTTTTCCGTGTCGGTCGTGCAGACGGATTCCGTTCCGGCAAAGGTTTTGAAA
>CALXMJ010000047.1 GCA_944389445.1 uncultured Victivallales bacterium
GAGATGGTGAAGTCAAATTCGGAATTCGGGAATTCCCGCTTCAAAAGAGAGTGGAACTGCGAATGGAAGGTATCCTGCATGATGCTGTCGCCGAGCATGAGGACGTGCCACGGCTTTCCGGAGTTCAGGGCTGCTTTCGTTTTCGGAAGAAGCTCCATGGAATAGGGGGGTGCCTTGAAGTTCAGGGGAGGAAGTTCTTCATAGACGCGGTCGCAATAGTCGGCGGCTTCGGCATGGGCGACTTTTTCCACGCTCAGGTTCCATGCGCGCAGTCCGGTCTGCGACTGGAAGAAGACGCGGATGGAATCCACCTTCGGCATGGCATAGATGACCCGGTTGTAGGAACGGCGTTTTCCCGGATAGATGACATCGTAGTTGTCGGGCAGGAGATTGCGTTTCGAGTCGTAGAAATCGACTCCCTGATAGGCGCGGTCTTTGGCTTCGGCGTCGAATTTGATGCGGTAATAGGCTGCTTCGCCGGGTTTCTTGTCGAGGGTGATGCGTTTGGAGATGAGTTTTCCTCCCTTGTCGGGGTAATAACCTTCGAACTGGTTGTAGGTCATGCCGTTTTTGGATACGGAAGGTTTGAATTCCCAGCCGGGCAGTTTGTCGGAGAGAGGTCCGCTGAATGAGGCAAGAGGTGCCGCCGTCAGATGAGCCGCCGCCAGAACCGCGGCGGTCGCGATGATTCTTTTCAACATGATAGGATCCTTCGTTTTATGTTTGATGTTGCGAATTTTGAAGGATACAATAGCACATGGTTGTTTTTCTTCCAGAAATGTTTTTTCTTTTTTTGCTTTTATTTCCGGGAATTTTGTAATATAGTACAGGACAGCGTCAGGAAAAACGCTGCGCTTGCAGGAAACAGGGAACTATTTCGGAAGGACGGTGTGTCGGAATGCTGGATTTTTTGAACGGGATCATTCTGGACTGGCTGGAGTTGTACGGGACTCCGGCAGCAGTTCTGTGGTGCTTTTGGAGTTTTGTCCTGGGGGGGTGTTTCGGGAGCTTCACGACGGCGTGTGTGTGGAGGATTCCGCGCGGGATTTCGATAGTCTGGCCGCCGTCGTCCTGCCCGAAGTGCGGGCGCCATCTCGGACTGACGGAGAACATTCCGATTTTCGGCTGGCTTCTCCTCCGCGGCAAATGCAAGGGCTGCGGACTGCCGATCTCTCCCCGTTATGTGCTGATTGAGCTTGCCGCGGCTCTGCTGTTTACGGCGACGGCATATCTGGCGGTGGAGTATCGTCTTCCCCTGAGCGTGATACCCGCGTGGTGTCTGATTATCCTGTGCATCGGTTCCGCCTGTACAGACTGCGAGCTGCGGATCATTCCGGACAAGTTCACGTTCACCGGAATGATTCTGGCTCTGCTGTGCGCGTTTCTGTTCCCTTCGACGAAGATGCCGTCGAACATGACGCCTCTTTTTGCCCTGGTCTATACGGTTGCGCAGATAGCCGCGGTCGGTCTGTTCGGGTATTCCGCGTGGTATGCGGGGAAACTTCTGTTCCGGAAGGAGGCTCTCGGTCGCGGAGATGTGAAGTTCCTGATGGCGGTTGCCGGATTCACAAGTGTGTTCGGCGCGCTGGTGTCGATCCTGACCGGGAGTGTGCTGGCTCTGCTCTGGCTCGTATTCGATGCGGTGAAGCGCGGGCGTCTCCGGCGCAAGTTCGCCTACGGGCCCTTCCTTGCGGCCGGTGCGGTTCTCTGGCTTCTGTTCAAGCATGCGGTGATGAGTCTGTTTCTGAAATAATACCTGTTTTGCTTTATGGAATGATTTGACTTTTCCCTTTTCCCATGTACATTAAGGGGAGTCCGTTCCTCCGGGAACGTTTTCGATCGAAACATGAAACTAATATAAAGGAGAAAGAAATGGCTGCAAAAGTTGATTCTGAGAAATGTGTCGGATGTGAATCCTGCGTGGGCGCCTGCCCCGTGGAAGCCATCTCAATGAATGATGGAAAAGCCCAGGTCAATGCGGATACCTGCGTTGATTGCGGTGCTTGCGTCGGGACCTGCCCCGCAGAGGCCATCACACAGGAATAAGTTCTGTTATTCCGAAGGAAATAAGTCTTCTTATTCCTTAAACCTGATTTTCAGATTTAGACCGGGACTCAGCATCCCGGTTTTTTTGTCTGTATTCAAGACAGATGCCGCCGCGGGACATCAGAATTTCAGTTCATGGTTATGATTTTCCATTTCCGAAACGCTGATCATCTGGAGAAGAACGGCTTCCAGAGTCGGGATGCGGATACCGGAAATGTAGTGCGGCTCTCCCCGGATGACATCCTCAAACTGTCTCATATTGTTGGCCTTCAGCTTTGCGAGCAGTTCCCGGAGGCGGGCAAGAGCAAGGGTGTCCGCGGGAAGGGCGTCTTTGTCAATCAGTTCGAGTTTTCCGCCGGTAATGCGCAGTGCGGTTCCCTGTTTTGTCAGCAGGAAGAGTTTGTGGACAGGGTCCGCCTGATTCGCCCGGATCAGGGGTTCCAGCATTTTTTCCAGTCTGGTTTCAATGCCGGCGAGTCCGAGGTACTTGTTCTGCGGGGTGAAGAGCG
Organism: uncultured Victivallales bacterium; assembly: GCA_944389445.1. GTDB lineage: Bacteria > Verrucomicrobiota > Lentisphaeria > Victivallales > UBA1829 > UBA1829. The sequence continues at coordinate 2,556 of CALXMJ010000047.1, forward strand.
GGTACCGGCAGGCGATCCGATGGGTCCCCGTTACGCCGCGGTAGGGCGTTGACCAGAAGATCTTGCGACCGATGCCGGAATCGGGTCCCGGGTTCCAGCGATGCTGGTAAGCGGCGGTTGCCGGATCGTCATAGGTTCCGGGATAGCTGTAGCGGGTGCCGTCCGCCCACTGGATGTAGAGACGCTGGATTCTGTTTTCCCGCGAGAGCAGTTCGTTGTGGATGTCTCTGGAGTCGTTCGTATTGTGGCTGAAGAGGTCGTAAAGAAGAATCTTGTTGCAGATATAGACATATTCCTTCGGATCGCGCAGCTTCATTCCCGGTTCTTTCTGATTTTCCGGGATGGTTCGGACCATGTGGGAGAGATTGACCGGATTCGGATAGTACTTTGAACGAAGCATCCCTGGAGGGGAGGTTTTGGGATTCCGGTATAAAATACTGTCATAAAACCGGGAGGTGCGCGGATTGTTTTCGAGCGTGTCCTCCAGAAGGTTGTCCGCGAAGAGAAGCAGCTGCGCCTGAGTCGTGAGGAAACGCTTTTCGAGGTTTGTTGCCAGGTAATCGGTATAAGCCTGAAGGGTCAGACGGCGCATCATATCGGTGGAATGGCGCTGTTCCGCCTTGTTTGCCCGGTAATAGGAGAAGAACAATCCGCCGCAGAGAAGAAGAAAAATTCCACCTGTGACCAGTACGGTTTTCATACGGTTGCGGTAGATTTTGCGGAAGAGCTTCTGAAATAGATTGTCGGGAGCCGCGGAGACCTCCTCGTCGTAAATGAAGTGCCTGATGTCGGAGGAGAGGGCTCCGACTGTCTGATAGCGTTCCGCAGGATCGGGATTGACCGCCTTGGAGATGATTGCCCGGATCCTCGGGCCGATTTTCAGTTTCGGGAGATAGTGAATGTAATTTTTCGGATCGAAGACGACCCGGCAGGTGCAGTCGTCGCTCTGTTTGCCGGAGCAGACCTGTTTTCCTCTTCGGAGGGTTGTCATTTCGAACAGGATCATTCCGAGCGCAAAGATGTCGATCAGCGGGGTGACGGTTTTTTCCCGGAGATATTCGGGTGGCAGATAGTTCGGTGTTCCGCTGATCTGGTCCGGTTTTGTACCGGTTTCCTTTGCGCAGCCCCAGTCCATGAGATAGACCTCGCCGAATTTTCCCATCAGAATATTGTCCGGTTTGAGGTCCCCGTGAACAATTTTCATGCTGTGGCAGTATTCGACCGCCTCGCAGATTTTCAGAAAATATTCCAGGCGCGACACGAGGGCGTGGTGTTCCTGAGGATTGCTGATTTTTTTCGTGTCATATTTTTCTCGGATTTTGTCGATGAAAGCGTTGAGTGATGAACCGTGAATGAATTTTGTCACACATTCCCATCGTCCGTCCCTGCTTTTTCCCAGGGCGTAAACCGGGACGATGGAAGGGTGGTCCAGATTGGCATTGAGACGGCTTTCGTAGAGAAAGGACGCGATTGCGCGGGGATCGTCCTTGAGTTTGTCGTTCAGCGTCTTGACTGCGACAATCCGGTCGAAGACGACATCCTTCGCCTTCGATACGATTCCGACTCCTCCGGCAGCATAGTGGCAGATGAATTGAAAACGGCTGGCAAAATCGGGCGCATTGACCTGCTCCTGTTCCAGTTTGGACATGACATTGTCATCCGTATTGTGCCTTCCGGTCAGAACCAGGGTCGCATCGAGCTCGTGCGTATTCAGCGTGTCTTTTTTTTGCATTCCGCATCCAGAAATTGTTCAGATCTTGTTTTCCGCCGCCGCGGTTCCGATTGCGCGGCAAGTGTAACATAATGAAGAGTTGAACGCTTTTCAAGAAGGCAAGGGGATTTTTTGACGGAATTTTCCGCATGGCGTTTCCGGGAAAGATTTTTCACTCTCCGCGGTTGATTTTTCCGTTTGAAAAACTAATGTACAGAGTGAATTTACTTGCAGGGGATTTACATGCCGCAGATTACCTTGAAACAACTGGCGGAGCTCTCGGGGCTTTCCGTCCGGACCGTCAGCCGGGTCCTGAAAAATCAGGCGAACGTTGTACCCGAAAAGCGGGAGATGGTTCTGAAACTGGCGGAGCAGTATCATTATGTGCCCAACATGGCCGCCCGCAATCTGCGGCTGCGCAAAAAAAGTTTTGTCGGGATTCTCTGCCGGGATTTCGGTACGGAAGTGTTCGTTCAGAAAATCAACGATCTGGAGCTCCGTCTTTCCGCCGCCGGATACTACCCCGTGCTGGGGCATCTCGACCGTTCCCCCGCCGATCTGGAACGGATGCTGAACGACTGGGCGGGCATCGCCGGATACGTTGTGGTGATGAACAGTGTGCCGGAAAACGCTCTGCATTGTCTGAACTGCCTTGCGGGGAGGCGTCTGCCCCTGCATTTTATTTTTGTGGACCAGCCCGGTGAAAGAAATGCGCACACGCTTCTGATCGACCGAGCATCCGGAGTCTGCGACGCCGTGACATGCCTGGTGAACAGCGGACGCAAGAGAATTCTGCATTGCGGCTGCCTGAGGTCCAGAAAAGAGGGAATCCGGCTGGCGTTTGAGCGTCTGCCTGCATCCGCCGCCGGGGAGGTCGAATCGCTTTCCATTGAAAGTCCGGGCGAGTTCGAACACGGTTACCGCGAAGGCGCGCGCATCATGGCTTCCGGCGCCGACGCCGTTTTCTTTGATACGGACCGCATGGCGGCGGGATTCCTGAAATACGCGGCGGAACACAGAATCGAAGTCCCCCGCCGGATCGCCGTGGTCGGATTCGACGATGATATCGTTGCCCGCATGTCTGTTCCCTCTCTCAGTACGGTGGCGCATCCGGTTTCCGAGATCAATTCGACCATTCTGGAGATCATTGAACGGAACCCCGATGATATTGTCCGCCGGGTTTTTCCGACCCGGTTCATTCCACGCGAGAGTTCCCGCTGATCCGTTCCGTGGAACGTCTTTGGATGATCCGGACCTCCCGTTCCACGGACAGCAGCGGCGAGCCGTTCCTGAGGTGCTTCATCAGAATTTCGACGGCGCATGCCGCGCATTCGGCGGCCATTTGATCAAACGTCGTCAGAGGAATCTGGCAGTATTCGGAGAGCTTGATGTTGTCGCCTCCGGTCAGAAGCAGGTCTTCCGGAATGCGGATTCCGTGTTCGATGCAGTATTTTTCGATTCCGACCGCGGCCTCGTCGTTGGCGCAGATGACCGCATCCGGCGACCATGCGAGAATCTCAGGCGCCGCCCGGTACGCATTTTCCAGCACATTTCCGGAGTCTGTGGAGAGCGGAAAGAGTTTTGCTTCCCAAGATTCCGCCGCTTCCAGAAATCCCTCTTTGCTCTGACGGTAACTGAATCCTTCGGACGACATCAGCCCGGCCAGACGTTTCGCGCCGAGCCGGATGCAGCTGACGGTCAGCTCTCTGACCGCCGCCTTCTGTTCTGAATAAACGGATGGATACCCCTCGACCTTGTTGGTAATCAGCAGAAACGGATATCCCGCACGGCGCAGTTCCTCCAGAAAGGGATCGCCTTCCCGGGCACCCCAGACGAGAAGACCGTCGATCTCATTGCGCTTGAAGATGTTGAGATATTCCCGGTTCTCCCGGAATGCCTTGTCGTCTATCAGCGGTAGACAGCGGCAGCCGTACCGGAACAGTTCGCTGCATACATGAAAAAACGATTTCGCCAGATTGTCGTCCTCCAGCATGAATTTTCCCGCAGTCAGGAATCCGATCACGCCGGAGTGCCCTGAAAAGAGACGCGAGGCATGAATACTCGGCTGATAATCCAGTTCCGCGCAGACTCGCTTGATCCGTTCTCTTGTCGCCTCGCTGATCCGGATTGTTCCGGCACGTCCCGCCAGAACCCGTGATACCGTCGAAGGCGAACACTCCGCCAGCTCCGCGATCTTCCGTATGTTGACTGCGTCTCCCATTTCCCTGAAACCCGTTGAGTTGTTCCGTATGAACCCGTTCAGAATAATGCTCCTCTGAATGGATCGCGTTCCCGATCCATTCCGTTTCCGGCGCATTGCGGGGTTCTTTTTTCGAAAAATCTACATTCCCCTTGTTGACTTTTCAAGCGGAGAAGAGTATAATATTTCTTATGCAACTGTTGCAGTGTATTGTTTACGAAAACTTTTTCTTATGGAAGAGGAGGATTTCAGATGGAGAAGGAAGTGTTTCGGAAAAAGGTTCTGGGCGCATGGCTCGGAAAGGCGGTGGGCGGGACGCTGGGGCAGCCGTGGGAAGGAAGCCGCGGACCTCTTGCGCTCACATATTACGATCCTGTGCCGGCGACGATGATGCCGAATGACGATCTGGATCTTCAGGTTCTCTGGGCGTGCAAACTCTCCTGCGAATGGAACGGGGCGATCTCACGGAAACGGTTCGGAGAGGCATGGCTGAAATGCATCGATTTCCCGTTTGATGAATACGGGGTGGCGATCCGGAATCTGAAGCTCGGGATTCCCGCTCCGCAGTCGGGGAAATACGACAACTGGTTCACGGATGGGCTCGGTTCCGCGATCCGCAGTGAAATCTGGGCGTGTCTGGCTCCCGGAAATCCGGAACTCGCGGCAAAGTATGCTTTCGAGGATGCGTGTGTCGATCATGACGGCAACGGAATTTATGCCGAACAGTTTCTGGCGGCTCTGGAAAGTCTGGCGTTTTCCGGAAACGATCTTTCCGCAATGATTCAGGCGGGGCTTTCCGTGATTCCTTCCGATTCCGGACTTGCAGAGGCGATCCGCGACACAGTGGAATGGTGCGCGGAAACCTCCGATTTTTCTACGATCCGCTCCCGCATTCTGGGGAAATACGGCAGTGCGAATTTTACCGATGTCAAGATGAATCTTCCTTTCATGGTCGCAGCGCTTCTGCTGGGAAAGGGCGATTTCGGGAAAAGCATCTGCACCGCGGTCAATTTCGGTCAGGATACCGATTGTACCGGCGCAACCGTGGGAGCGATTCTGGGGATCATGAATCCCGATTCGATTTCCGCGCACTGGCTGGAGCCGATTGGACGTACTCTCGTTGTCAGCCCGGAGATCAGCGGGATCACTCCTCCGCCGACTCTGGACGAATTTACGGATCTTGTGATTGCGTTGAAAGAGAAGGTGTTCCTGTCGGAAGAGGCGGATGCTTCTGTTGATCTTTCCCGCTTCCGGATTCCGTTCCGGAAATCGGTTTTCTTCCCGTGGTTTGCCGGAGACTTCCGCAAGTTCCGTCCGGAAATGACCTCTCCGGCGGAACCGGTGACCGTTCCCGGAAATCTCTTTGAACTCGATTTTTCGGATTTGCCTGCCGATTCCCTGCTGATGATGGAAACGGAGTTCCAGCTGGATGCCCCCCGGAAGGTGCGTCTTCTGGTGAACACTCCGGCGAACATGCGAGTCTGGCTGGATGGAGAGTTCCGGTTCGGGCGCGAGGGCGGCGCAATGGTTCCCGCCTTCCACCGCGCATTGCTCAATCAGATCTGCGATCTGGAGCTCGATGCCGGAATGCATACGCTGACCATGGGATTCGCTCCTGCCTGCTGGAAAATGAAGAGGACGGAGGTCCTGTTCGGACTGGCGGATTCCCGGAACCACTGGCTTACGGGTGTATTCCGGAAATAGGGTTCACTCTTTTACGAGCGTCAGGAGCACGACTTCCGGAGGACAGTCGAAGCGGACCCGCATCATACTTGTTCCCAGCCCGGATGTTACGATCATTTTTTTGCCGGGAGTTTCCTCAATCAGGCCATAGGCGAAGCGCTGTCCGTGGCGCGAGGGGATTCCCGGGCGTCCGAGCAGGGGCAGTTTGACCTGTCCTCCGTGCGTGTGCCCGGCGGCAAGCAAAGTCGTTTCTGTTACAATTCTGAGGTAAAGATCGGGATAGTGCATCATTACGATGAGGGGTTCCTCCGGCTGCCGTCTGACAAACCTCAGATGCGTTTCCGGCAATGATTCCGCCAGTCCCGCAAGATGCAGGCGTTTTCCCCGGCGCTCGAATGAGACGGCTTTGTTTTCCAGAACGCGGATTCCGGCTTCCTCCAGATGCCGCTTCATTTTCCGGGAACCGATCCAGCGGTCATGATTCCCGAAGACGGCATAGACTCCGTATCCGGCTTTCAGAGGCCGGAGCATGGGAAAGAAGGTTTCCATCGGCATGGCATGGGACTCTTTTCGTCCATTCAGGAAATCTCCGAGAAGGAGGATCAGATCGGCATTCTGCCGGTTCGCCAGTTGGACCGCCCGGCGGATCAGTTCCTGGTCGCCCTTGTTGTTGCTGGCGTGGAAATCGCTCATCAGGACGATTTTCAGTCCGTTCCATTCTTCCGGCAGATTCGGGATGCGCAGATCCCTTCGCACAAGCGTCAGGCTGGATGGTCCAAGCAGGAATGCCTCCGCGAACAGCCACAGCCCGACCGCGCAGATGGAGAGAAATCCCGGAAGAAACAGGGATCGTGTCAGAATCTGCTTCGGTGTCTTGGGCTGAATCTTCTGGGATGCGGGGTCTTTCATCGTCCGGATTCTCCTTTATCCTGGGAAGCGGTACCATAGCATGGAAACGGAGTGCAGGCAAGGAAATCCGACGAAAATCTCTGGGAAAAAATGACTCCAGGCGCATTGGCGCTTTGTCTGAATAGTCAGGGCGGGATGGTGGACTTAGGAAAGAGGCTTTTCCTGCGCTGCGGCATTCTCTTCGGAAGGCATTGAGCCTGCAAGCTGTTTGAACAGCTGTTCCGGGGTTTTTCCGGTTTTCAGCAGATTCCGGTTTTTAGGGCTGGTGAATCCCAGCTGAACGCTTCGTTCGATCAGTTCCAGCAGGGGATCGTAATAGCCGCCGATATTCAGGATGCCGACAGGATGTTTGTGTCCTGTTTTCATTTTCCGGAGGGCGAGAGCATCGAAGAGTTCATCCCAGGTGCCGAAACTTCCGGGAAGAGCGACAACCGCGTCGGCACGTTTCAGCATTTCCGCCTTTCGTTCCGCCAGATTGCGGGTGGTGATACACTCGTTCAGATTTGGATGTTTCAGGCTGTCGGGGAGCGCGGAGGAAAAGATCCCTTCCACGCGGCCTCCGTTTTCCAGAACGGTATCCGCGAGGAGTTTCATCAATCCCACATTGCTGCCGCCGTAAACCAGAGTCATGCGGTGTTCCGCAAGGTACTTTCCAAACGCGATGACCGCCTCCGCATATTCCGGAGAGTGCGGCGGACGGGAAGCACAGTAGACTGCGACAGATCGTATTTTCCTCAATTTTTCCTGTTTCATGAGAATCCTCATTTTTCCAACGGTCGATTTTCCGGTTGAAAAAGTACATCGCTTAAAATCCGCCGGACCAGCGGATTGCCGCAGACCTGCCGGCTGTAAGTCCGGAAATAGAGATTGTCAAGTTCATTGATTTCCAGATAGCGGTTGAAGTAGTCGTTCAGGACTTCGCCGACCGCT
>CALXMJ010000048.1 GCA_944389445.1 uncultured Victivallales bacterium
AGTGCAGGTGGCTGTCGTTTCCGACTCCGTCGAAGGAATGGTGAAGATGGTGGATCATTTGTATGCAATGGGACACCGCCGAATCGGCTTTTTTTCCCATCCTATGGAGCAATGGGAGTTCGTCAGACAGCGCTATCAAGGATTCTGCAAAGGAATGACAATACATCATTGCAGGATTGTTCCGGAATGGAATATCGATCAACCGGAACAGATGGAGCCTTATCTGAAAAAAATCAGGGAAACTCCGGACGCCATGCCGACAGCGATCTGCTGCGCTTCTGACTTCGTCGCTCTTGAACTGATGATGACCGCTCAGCGGCTCGGTCTTTCCATTCCGGAGGAGCTTTCCGTGATGGGATATGGAGCGCTGAGGTTCTGTGATTCCATGTCTCCGAAACTGGTCAGTATGGATCAGCATTTTTTCGAACTGGGAGAGAAGGCCGCGCTTCTGATCTGCGATTATCTTTCTCTCAAAAAAAGCAAACCCCTGATTCAGACGGTAATCCCGACCATTCATGCGGGAGATTCCGTAGGACATCCTTCAGACGCAGGGAAGAAACAGCAGAGCAGAGGGAATCCGCTGCACGTTTCTTCCGGCAGTCCCCATTCGTCCCGCGGAGATGCCGGGGACCGGTTGAAAAACTGCAAAACCAGAAAATGAATTCCATATTCCTTTTTGAGAGGAAGACGGAGAAAAAACTATAACGTTGCAATAAATGAAAACAGAAGAATGAAAGAAAGGAGCGTTTTGCCGATGATGAAAATTCCCGAGAAGCTATTCCCCGCATTGCGGAGAAACGAAAATTTTACATTGATAGAACTTTTGATTGTAATAACGATCATAGCAATTCTTGCAGCGATGTTATTGCCCGCCTTGAACAGCGCGCGGGAAAAGGCTTTTTCTGTACAGTGCCTTTCCAACCAGAAATCTCTGGGAATGGCCACGGCGCAGTACATGCAGGATTCACAGGACTGGATTCCCTTTGTGCAGGAGAGTTTTGACAACCATCCGCCTTATGAATGGAAAGTCCTTCTGGATCCGTATGTGCAGAGGAGAGCGAAATATTTGAAACACGGTTTTACAGGAATCAATCAGGGGATTTTTCGCTGTCCGTCGTGGAAGGAATTCGGGCATACTTTTTCGGAAAAGGGCTATGACGGCGGAATCGGGATCAATGCATCCATTCACTACATCAGCGGAGTCGCATACATGATCGACAATGCAACCGGAACGATCAAGAACACCGGTTCCAAGGCGGTTCCGGTCAGCAGTATGAAACAGATCAGCGAGACGGTCCTGTTTCAGGATGTGATGAATCACTGGGCGAACAATGAGAGTCTTCATGCGTATGTCATTACGCCTTTCAAGCGGGAGTCTGTCGGGGGGGCGGAGCTGGTTATCAGCAATATTCACAATAACGGTTTGAATACGCTCTGGCTGGATATGCATGGGTCGTCAAACAGACAGAGCTTTTTTGTCGCGGGGAAGAAGCCGGGGGGATATAACGGGAAGCCTGCGGACTTCTATTATGTGATTAAACGCTGAGTCCGGAAAGAACGGAGACGCGCAACAAAGTGGTGTTGAGAAGAATCAAGGGAAAGAAAGGAAATCATTTCTCATGTGGAAAAAAAGTTTGTTTTGTCTGTTTTGGGTTCCATTCATCGCATTGGGAGCCGACCTGCTCTGGCAGGCGGATTTTTCGAGCCCGGAAATGAAGCGTTTGGTCGGAAAATGTCCCGGGGCATCTGTCATTCAGGATTTTGAGCATAATTATATTCTGCAGGTCAGAGTTCCTCCCGGAAAAAAAGGTAAATATTTTGTCGAGATCCCGCTGGATTTTCAAGCGTTGAAAATGGATGGTTTCAAAGTGGATGTTCAGGGCGAAGTCAAAATGACAGATGTAAGCTGTCATGAGAAATCCAAATGGGAGGGCGTTCAGTTCCGGCTTCTGTTCCCGTATGAGGGCGCCGTTCACGATCCCAGGATTCTTTACGGAAACAAGGTGCCTTATTTCGGGACGACGGAGTGGTTCCTTGCCGGAAATACAATCCATTTGTTTCAGGGAGTGACAAAGGGAAAACTTTCTTTCGGGTTGAACAATGTTTCCGGAGAGATTCAGTTCCGGAACATCCGGATCCTGAAAGCCGGCAAAGCTCTGGTATCGACCTTGAAACAGAATCCGGTTCCGAAGGCACGTTACACAAGGGATTTCCCGGTTCTCCGGGGTGTGATGTCGCCGTTTGTGCCCAGGGAGGAGGATTTTGCGGAACTGCAGCGGTGGGGTGCAAATCTGATCCGCTGGCAGCTGAATGTCGGCAGACGGAAGAATGTCGCCGAATGTGCTGTTTTGCTGGACCGCTATCTGGATAATGTGGAAAAGGCTCTTGCCCTGTCGGAAAAATATGGAATCAAGCTGGTAATCGACCTGCATCCGGGCGGCGGACTGCCTCTGCTGATGGGGACAAAGGAAGGCCGTGATTCTGTCATTGCGTTCTGGCGGAAAACCGTAAAGCGTTTCAAGGGGCATCCGGCTTTGTGGGGGTATGATCTGTTGAATGAGCCTCACAGCCGGGTTCTTTCTCCCGGAGATCCGTCGTATCCCGAATTTGCGGAACGGATGATTCGTACAATTCGGGAACTGGATCCGGAAACGCCGATCATCGTGGAACCGGAAGGTCTTGGTGGTGATGAAATGCTGGAATATCTTCCGATTTTCCCCTATCCGAACATCTTTTACAGTGTCCACATCTATTATCCCGGAGAGATTACTCATCAGCTGGACCGGAATCGGAAGCAGTATCTTTCCTATCCGACCGCAAAATACAATAAAGCACTTCTGAGGAAGCGTCTGGAACGGAAAGTCCGGCGCTTTCAAAAGATGACCGGCGCAAAAATTTTTGTCGGGGAATTCGGCTGCGTCCGCTGGGCCCCCGGAGCGGAATTGCTTCTGCAGGATATGATTTCGCTGTTTGAGGAATACGGCTGGACATGGTGTTTCCATGCTTTCCGCGAAAGCGATGTCTGGAGTGTGGAACACAATGAGAATCCTCTGGACAAAGAGCGGAAAACCGGCATGACCAGACGGAAACAGGTCCTGCTGGACGCCTTCCGGAAAAATACGAGATAAACGGCGGAGAGAGCCTGTTTCCGAGTCCGTTTGGAGCGCGTTCCGCTCCCGGCGCTTTCCTGGAAACTTCAATCGGAAACCGCACATACCGGATTGCCGTTCCAGAAATCGGGCAAAAATATTTCGGAAAAAAATGCGGAGGACTGGGTGTTTTGCATTTGCATGATATATTACCGGAAAGCGGCCGGCGGCTTTTGAACCGTTTGCAGAAGCGGGAGTCCGGCTGATCCATTGCAATCTGTCACAGGGAGGCTGTCATGCGGGAAGAAGAGAAAATTCTCAAAGGCATTCTGTTCAATCCGGGCGATCCGGAACTGAAAGCTCTCAAACTTCATTCTCATCGGCTGAGTGCGGAATACAACCGCAGCGACGAGACGGAAACGGAACGCAGAACCGGACTGCTTCGGCAGCTGCTCGCCGCATTCGGCGAAGGCAGTTTTCTGCAGGGTCCTGTCTTTTTTCATTACGGATGCCACACGAAGATCGGGAAACGATGCTTCTTCAACTACAATCTGACAATCCAGGACGATGCGCCAGTCACGATCGGCGACGATAACAACTTCGGTCCGAATCTGACGATTGTTACGCCGATTCATCCGATGCTGCCCGGAGAGCGCCGTTTGATGCTCGACGGCAACGGACAGCCGAAACGGTTCTGTTACGGGAAACCCGTCCGGATCGGAAATGACTGCTGGTTCGGAGCGAATGTCATCGTCTGTCCCGGCGTCACGATCGGCGACGGCTGTGTCATCGGAGCCGGAAGCGTCGTAACCCGCGATGTCCCTCCGCTTTCATTCGCCGCAGGCAATCCCTGTCGCGTCATCCGTCCGATCTCCGAAGCCGACAGTATGGTTCACAAACCCGAAGTTCTTGCAGACAACTCCGTGATGCCGTGCTGATCGCGGGCTGTATCCTCCTCCGCGGAAACGCCGCTGCCGGATTTTTCCCGGTTTTTATGACGTTTTTTTTCGTCAGACATCTTGACTTTTTCATCAAAATGTGGTAAAATGTAAAAAAGATATAACGTTTTATCAGTTTAATGCAGAGGTTTGGCCAAAGATGGTCAGGAAAGTTTCTTTGAAGCAGATTTCCCGGGAATGCGGATTTTCCGTGTCTCTTGTTTCCGCTGTGCTTTCGGGCAGGCAGGGAGTCAATCGGTGCAGCGGGGAGACATCCAGCAAAATCAAGGAGTGCGCAAGAAAACTGGGATATACGCCGAACCGGCTTGCGCAGGCGGTGGTGACGGGAAAATCTCCGATCATTCTGCTTTCTCTCCGGGAGGAGGCTCCGGGTGAGCCGGAGATTCTGAACTTTTACCTGAACGATCTGCTGATCGGCGGTTCCCGCCGCTTTGCCGCGGAGGGCATCTACATGCTTTACATGCCCTATCGGACGGAATATGAACAGGTGGAACAGATCAGGACGCTGGCGAGTTCGGGAATCATCAGCGGAGTCATCGCCAATATTTATTCGTCGACGAAAGATCTTCCCCTGTATGGATATCTGGAAGAGACGCAGCTTCCGGCGGTCATTCTGGGATTTCCGGAATCCGACCGCCTTGTTTCCATTGGAATCGACAATTCTCCGATTGACCGTTACATCCAGCACTTCGCAGAAACAAAAGGTTTTTCCAGAGGACGGCAGCTCATGTTCAATCTCTGCAGCGGCACCTTCTGCTACGGGGACCGGAGCCCCTTTTCCAGGGAAGACATCAAAAATCAGGACACTCTTTTCTTTGCGCCCGGTTTTTCCTGCTACCGGAACCTTGTCAAACATTTTCCGGAAATTCTTCCGCATCTGGTTCTTCTGGAAGATACCCGCTTTTATATTCAGACCGGCAGTCCCGCCATTCTCATTCCATCGGCGAATCCGCAGGCAATGGAACTCGCCTGCGAACTTCTGGTTCCATGGTGCAGGGATGGCAGGGAACCGGAACAGAAAACACATATCATTCACAGGTCTTTGGAACATGTCCAGATCATTCAACCATAATAAACGGAAAGGAATACACGACATGAGGAGGACGCCCGTAAGGAATACAGCAGGTGAATTTTTTACACTCATAGAGCTTCTGGTCGTTATTGCAATCATCGCCATTCTGGCAGGGATGCTTCTTCCTGCGCTGAACATGGCCAGAGAGGCGGCGAATTCGATCTCCTGCGTCAACAAGCTGAAACAAGTCGGGACAGCGTGTTCCCTCTACACGAATGACAATGCGGATGCTCTCATGCCGTGGAAGACGACAAACGGGGAATATTACCGCGCTCCGGAGCTTCTTCCGCACTATCTGAAGCTCAGTCAGATGAAGAAAAAAGGCGGTATTCTGCACTGCCCCTCTGACAGAAAATGGATTCATGCGGATGCGACAACCTCCATGAAAGAGTTCTATGTCTCCTATGAGATCAACCGGAAACTGTTCAACGGGTTTGCCACGGAGGAGCAGAAATCGAATCATCCTCTCCATTTCCTGCGTCAGATCAAGATGCCTTCCAAAGGAGCCAATATTCTGGATCATGACGAGAGCGGCAGAGACAGTTTCCCGAATTATGCTGTGGACCCGCCGGCATTTAAACATACCGGAAAAATCAATGTCCTTTATTTTGACGGACATGTGGAAGGGAATCCGCGTTCCTATATTCAGTCGCTGAGTGCTTCCACTACAAGGCGGAATCTTTTCGAATACGGCTGCATTGATCTTCCTCAGGCTCCAAATTAACTGCAAATCGAATAGAAGGAATCAATACCGATGGAAACAAAAACTCTCCTGACAACTGTTCTGACCGCGGCTGTTGCCGTGCTGAATGCGGAAAATATCACAGTCGGCTGGCCGCTTTATCCGGTCGCCCGGAAACTGATGGCTCAATATGAAAAGACTACGGGGAAAACGGCACCCGAACTGAAACTTTCCAACAATCAGGGCGCTTCGCCGAACATGCGCGGTCCAGATGGGAAAGAGACACTCGGATATCTGACAATGGCTCCGGAAAAGCCGCTGCCGGGAATGATTCAGATTCCTGTCTGCTCCAAAGGTTTTTTCCTGTATGCAAACACAGGGAATCCGTTTCTGGAACGTCTGGACAAGATGGAAATCAAGCCGGAGACCATGCGGAAACTCTGGCGCGGAGAGCTTTCCTGGGAGCAACTGACGGAAAGCCGGGAGAGTCGCAGAACACCGGTGACGGCTGTCGTCACTTCGCCGCAGATCCCGCTTCTCTTTGGAATGACGCCCGGGGAGAAAAGCAGAGCTGTTCGCATGGATGAACAGGCTGCATTGAAAGCGGTTTCCTCGAACCGGTTCGCGATCAGCGCATGCAGTCTCGACCGGATCGCAAACGAGGTGGTAGCCGGACTGAAATCACTGGGTGAGCGGATCGAACCTCTGCGCTTTCGGCGTCTGCCGAACGGGAATTACCGTCTGATCCGCTTCGGGACCTCCGGCGGACAGGGAGAGAGGCTCCATCGGAACCAGTTCGGGGGGATCCTGACCGATGGTGATTTTCTGCGCTGGAATCTTGTCTTTCAGACAAAAAAAGAATCAGGAAAGGCTTTTGCCGTTGAATTGGCGAAAGCAGGCAATCAGCTTGGAATGGAGGAACTGGTCCGCGTTGCCGTCTATCCGCTGAAGGCGGAATTCCCGCAGAAGAAGCCGAATGACCGGAAATTTGTTTTCACGCATGCAATGCAGTGTTTCCTGCTCGGGGGGATTCCAACAGGTTTTGCCGACTCCTATCTTCCGGGGACGAAGACGGAGGATTTTAAAAACTGGCCTCCGGACATCGGAAAGGTGCGAACCTGGTGGTCCGAACGGCTGATGCCGTATGTGAATACGCAGACGGTTGATTCGGCTCGCCGGGATCTGGACTGCGCGGAAGCAGGCGGACTTGATGCGCTCGGATTGCTTGTTTATCCGGGCTGTCTCTCGGAGAATAATCCCTGGAACAAGGGACTTCGGCTGATGATGCAGGCGGCGCAGACCCATAAGGTCAAAGTGCTGTTCGATCTGTGGGGCACTTTCCCGCGGGAGTGGCAGAAGGAGGCAAGGGATCTCTATACCGCGGAGCATGGCAGAAGACTCCGGCAGTGGATGGAGGAATTCCCTGACGCGTTCCTGAAAGTGAATGGAAAAACGGTGCTCTGTTTCGGGTCCGATATGACCAAATATCCGCTGAAAGCGGAATTTTACGAACCGTTTTTCAAGGCGCTTGGAGGACGGGAAAAGTATTATCTGATCTGCTCTCTGACGGACAGCCGGGCGCATAACGTTTTTGCAGGATGGGAAGCTCTTGGCGACATCAGCACCATCTGGTTCGTTCATTGCGGCTGGGGCGACAAGCTCCAGCGGAACATTCTGCTCCCGGTGAAAGCGCGCGGCGATCGGCTTTGCTGGGGGGTCTCGCCGGGGTATTACCGCGCGAACTTCGGACGCAATCTCAATGCGGGAAATATTACCGAGGGCTACGGCGCCTGCAAGCTCATGGATGACTGGCGCGATGCGATCCGGTACAATGCGGGCGCGGTCTATGCGCAGTCGTGGAACGACATGGGCGAAGACCATCATCTTCTGGAATCGAATTTCCGCGGGGATACCTATCTTCAGCTCAACCGCTATTTTGCCGACTGGTTCCGGTATGGAAAAGAACCGGAAATCCGGAAAGAAAAAATTTTCCTGTTCCATCGGAGGCATCTGAAGGATGCAAAACTGGAACGGAAAGATTACAGACTTGCCACGAATCCCAGCTGGAGCTCTGCGCCGGTCACCGACTACGTTCATGTCGTGACCATGCTGAAGCAGACCGGCGATGTAAAGGTCCGGCTCGGCAAGCAGGCGTTTTTGCTCAAAGATGTCCAGCCCGGTCTTCGCGAATGGCTTCTGCTTGTTCCCGTGAAAAAGGATCATCAGGGAAATCATCCTTTCTGGAACGCGGGGGCGTATGATGTGACTCATCCGGTCAATACGGAATACCGGAAAGTGACGGAACTGAAAAAAATCGAAGCATGCGTGCCGGAAGCTGCTGTTCTGCGCAATGGCGGAGAAGTGCTGAAGGTTGTTTCCCGGACCGGTCTGCCGGATGCCTTCTGCTTCCAGACGCTTAACGTGGTCGGAAGTCAATCCAAGTGAAAAACGGGAGAAGAAAATGAACTGGAAAACCGCTTTGTATTTCATCGCCGCTGTGACTGTTTCCTGTGCCGCGGCAAATCCGAATCTTTTTCCGCAGGGAGATTTCGAAGAATGGGCTCCTTATCCTCGAAATGATGTGGATAAAATGAAGATAACCGGCGGACTCGCTCCGAAAAACTGGAAATGTTCCGGAGCGAAAGCTGTTCTTTCCAGGGATACGGAGGTGAAATATTCCGGGAACTCCTCGGTAAAGATCGTATTTTCGCCGGGCGGAGCGAGCGAACTGCTCTATCTGCCGTTTCCGGTAAAACCTGAAACAAAGTACCGTTTTTCTTTCCGGATCAAAGGAGAAAATCTTTCGTTTGCAAACAAAACACAGGCTCCGTGGGGCGGCGTGCAGGCGTCTCCCTCCGCGGAAAAACCCTGGATCGACAAAAAGGGGGAGCTGATCTTTACGCGGAAAAGCGGCACGTTCGACTGGACGCTCTTCCGGAAAGAGTTCACAACCAGACCGACGGATCACGGCGCGATGATCCGTTTCAATCTTCCGGACGGCAGCGGTACGCTCTGGCTCGATGACTTCCGGATCGAAGAGGTTCAGGTTCGGACGAGTACAGAGCAGGCAGTCCGTTCGGCGGACTATTCGTTCCGCAGTTCGCTGAACCGGGAGAACGCCATCTACCGGAGCGGCGAGACGATCACATATACGGTCGCTCTGCTTGCGCAGGGAAAACCTGCCGTCGGAACGGAATTCGAACTGGAGGTGTTCCGGGGTCCGGAACGGATCCGGCATGAAACACTCCGTTCCTCCGGCAAAGACGAGCAGATCTCCATCCGCGCGGAGTCTCCCGGACAGCTTCTGTTCCGCGCTTCCGTGAAAGATCCGGGCACGGGACGGCGGATGCAGTCTCTTGCCGGGGCGCTGATTGATCCGGAAAAGCTGAAAACGAATATCCCGGAGCCTGCCGATTTCGACCGTTTCTGGGACAGCCGGAAACAACTGCTCCGCACGAACAAAATGCAGATCACCACAAAGGAGATCCCTTCCGGACGGGCCGGATTTCTCTGCCGGGATGTGGAGGTCTCCTGTCCGGGAACGAATCCGCTGCGCGGATATCTGACCATGCCGGCGGGGGCAAAGGCGAAACAGTATCCGGTCATGCTGAGTCTGCATGGAGCGGGCAACAAGAGTTCGCTTGTCCGGCCCCGGAAAAATCTGATAGTGTTTGATTTCAACGTTCACGGCATACAAAACGGCCAGCCGGACTCCTATTACCGGAATCTGTTCAGCACTGTGCTCAAAGGGTATGAGCACCAGGGGCGGACCAGTCGCGAAACGTGTTATTTTCTGGGAATTTATCAGCGCCTTCTGCGTGCGCTGGAGTTTGTCAAGTCTCTGCCCGAGTGGAACGGGAAGGATCTGATCGTCTACGGATACAGCATGGGCGGGGGGCAGGCTCTCGCGGCGGCGGGACTGGATCCCGATGTCACGCTCTGTGTCGCCAACGATCCGGCGCTGGCGGATCACGGAGGGATTCTTGACAAACCTCCGCGTCAGCCCGGCTGGCCGCGCCTGATTGATCCCGCGAACCCGGCAACGATCCGGACTGCCGGTTATTTCGATTCCATCTTTTTCGCCCGGCGGATTTCCTGCGAGACGCATCTCACCAGCGGACTGACCGATACGGCATGTCCTGCAACCGGCGTCTGTCTTGTTTATCATTCCCTGAAGGGAAAAAAGAACATCATCCATTCTCAGAAGGGACACTGCGGCACCAGAAATACAACGGGCGAGAAGCGCATTGAGGAAATTGCCGGCAAGGCAGCAAAACAGTTCGGGGAGAAAAAATGAGTCTTGTCAATTTGAAAGAGATTGCACTTCGCCGGGAACTTTTCTTCCAGGAGACCCGGAAAGCGATCCGCAACTATGTCAATCCGGATGGTTCCGGCGCCATTCCGCAGTTCAATCCGCCGTGGCGTGAAATTTTCTGGATCGCCCCGGCGCTCTATACAGGGGATAATGAGGATGCCGCGCTGGCCAACCGGATGATCGGACGTTTCTTCTCCTGCGGAAAAGCCTTTTCCACCGAGATCGGAAAGGTGACCGACGGCAGACTGTTCAATGTCTTTCTTTCCAATACCGCTGCCGGACTCTATGCCGAATACGATGACAAACTCTCTCCGGAGGCCCGCGAGGTTCTCCGCTGGCACACGGAACAGGTGTTCCGCACCTACGCCGGAGCCGCACAGCCGGATTTGAAGTTCCACGGATGCAACGACAACATGCCCATGATGTCCACCAAGGGATTGATTCTGGGCGGACAGAAGATGAAAAACGAGCGGGCTGTCCGGCAGGGAATCTGGAATCTGAATGAGTTCCGCCGTCTGCTTTCCCGTTCGGCGTGGGCGAGCGAGTTCAACTCTTCGACCTATTCCGCCATCACGCTCTCGAACGTGGCGAAGATTGCGGAACGGGCGGAAGAGGAGTCCGTGCGGATGCTGGCGCGCGAATGCGAGGAACGGCTCTGGGCGGAACTGCTTCTGCATTTTCATCCGGATACCCGGCGATCCGCCGGGCCCTGCTGCCGTTCCTATTCCGCCGACTGGGCGGGACATGCGCATGCGACCCAGGCCCTTTTCTGGCTCATTTTCGGCGCGGAGATTTCCGGATACGACATCCCCGATCTCTTTTTCCATCCGGAAAAGCATCCGCGTCATGTGATGCATTATCTGGGGAACGCCATGCAGAACGTCGCGGAGTTCTCCGACTTCTTCGATACGGAATACCATCTGCCGGAATCTCTGGCGGAACTTGCTGTGAGGAAACGTTATCCGGCACTTCTGCGCGGACGCTCCGAATCCATGAGCCGCTACAATGGCTGTGCGGGGGTCTATCATACGGAGACTTACATGGAGGAGGCGTTTACGCTCGGGACCGTGGATACGCCTCTCTGCTCCGGCGATCAGACGGCTCAGCTCTATGCCACATACAAACGCAAGCCGGTTGTGGCGGATTATCGGGATTCCGCCGCCGTCTTCTACCGTTATTTCGTGGAGAACGTTTCTCTCAGCAGACTGGAACACTCCTATGACGGCCGCTTCCAGGGGGAACCGTTCACTCGAAGTCATGCGTGGGCCTACACCATGCAGAAAAATAATGCAGCGCTCCTGCTGACGATTCCGAATCTTCAGGAAGCGCCCCTGCTGACGGATGTCCTGCGGCTGGATGTCGTATTTCCTGCCCATTACGGCGGAATTCGGCGTTCCGTGATCGGGACCGGGAAGGTGCTCGACGGCGCGCAGGGAGACAGTGCAGAGGTCGCACCTGTTTCCGTGGAAACCGGGGAAGTGTACATCCATGTTTATCCGCTGATTCCGACTTCGCTTCCGCGGAGGCACGCGGTCCGCTTCGAGACGGAGGACCGGTACGAACGGCTCGCGCTCTTCAATTACGAGGGACGGAAATTCCCGTTCCGGCGCGAACTGCTGGAAACCGTTCAGAACGGATTTGTGTTCACAATCGACGACCGGTCGAAATGGGGTTCGCTGGAGGAGTTTCACCGTGCGCATTCGGATTGTCTGATCCTGGACTATACGCTTGCCGGCCGCCGTTTCTTCCGCTTCAAGCGTTTCGATGTTCAATTCGAGCTCTGTTACACCCCGGCTGAGTTCGGCGTGCAGACCAGGGCGATCGACGGACGCAACGCTCCGGAGCCGGTTTTTGAATCGAATCAGCTGGATGTTTCCGCTCTTCCGTTCATGAGCGGCGCCGTCGAGCCGGATATCCCCTTCTTCCCCTGGGGGGACAGCCTTGAAATGCACAATTATCCGCAAGGTTCCTGGCTGATCGGCTCCCGCGGCCTGCCGGATGAGATTCCTTATTCCCGCAGAAAAAATGATCTGAAACTTCATCCCTGATGACATGGAATTCCAAAGTCCGGCAGGAGAATGATTTTCAAATCCGGAAATTGTGTCATAAAATCAGGAACCGGCATTGAATCAGGTCGCAGACGCGGTATATTGGGGAGAAACAGGGGAGACTTCAATGCCGGATCAACAACTTTTTGAAAAGATTCAGAAGGTGAAAGAACAGCTGAACACCGTGATCAGGGGAAAAGAATCGGTTCTGGATCTGCTCTTTGCCGCTCTGCTTGCCGATGGACACGTTCTGATGGAGGATGTCCCCGGCACAGGGAAAACGACTCTTGCCAAAGCTCTTGCACTTTCCCTTTCCGCAGAATTCAGCCGTATTCAGTTCACGCCGGACCTGCTTCCGGCGGATATCCTGGGTTCCTCCATTTATTCCCCGAAGGACGGGACTTTTTTTTTCCGGCGGGGGCCGGTCTTCACCAATCTGCTGCTTGCGGACGAAATCAACCGGGCATCCCCGCGGACGCAGTCCGCTTTGCTCGAAGCAATGAATGAGCGTCAGGTCTCCATCGAAGGCCGTGAAACCGCTCTGGCAAGACCTTTTCTTGTGATCGCGACCCAGAATCCGATTGAATATTACGGAACCTATCCCCTTCCGGAAGCACAGCTCGACCGGTTTGCGGTCCGTCTTTCACTGGGCTATCCGGATGAGGCTTCGGAACTGCAGATTCTCCGGGACCGCCGGAAAACCGACCCGCTCAATGCGATAAAGCCCGTTCTGACCTGCGAGGATATCTGTCGAATCCAGGAGGAGGTCCGGGATGTCGAAATCGAAGATTCGCTCATGGGATACATGATGACGATTATCCGGACGACCCGTGAAGCTCCGGAAATTCGTCTTGGCGCCAGTCCTCGCGCGCTTCTGACCCTCTCCCGCTGTGCACAGGCTTCCGCCTGGCTGAAGAACCGTATCTTTCTCAAACCGGATGATATTCTTCCTCTGATCGGGCCGGTCCTTGCGCATCGTCTGATCCTGACGCTCGAAAGCAAACATGCGGGGATCTCCGCCGCATCGGTTCTCGAGGAAATCGTGAAAAAAATCAGAATCCCGGTCTGAATCCATGTCAAGACTTCTGGAAATATGCCGGCGAATCCAAAGGAGCTTTCTGGAAGGTCCTCCGTGGTTTCCCATGCCGGTTTCCGGACGGAAAGACAAGCACATTCCGCTCACGTTCCTGATCCTCCTCTGGCTCTACGCTTTTCTGGACCGGATCCTCACGCCGCAGGGACGCATGTTTCTGGCGGTGTATCTTGCCATTGCCAGCTACTCGCTGATTCTTTCCCGAAGCCCTGCCGTGATTCTGTTTTTCATTCTTTCCGGTGTCCTGTTTTTTGACTTTCTCCTGGGACTTCTCTTTTATCCCCGGCTCAAAATCAAGCGGACCTTGCCGGACAGAGTCACGCAGGGATGTGAATTCCAGATTTCCTACACGATCGAAAACCGTTCCTCTCTTCCCTGTTTTGACCTGACCGCGGATCCTTCTCTGTACATGAAACATCTCACGGGAACAGATTCCTTTATTCCGCGTCTGACTCTGGATGGCGGGGAGACGGGAACCATCTCACGCGGATTCCTGCTGCAGAAGCGCGGCGTCCATATTCTGCCGCGTCCGCTGATTGAGACGGGTTTCCCGTTCCAGATTTTCAAACTGAGCCGCTCGCCCGGAGAACGGCAGAGGATCATCTGCCACCCCGGGAGCATACGGCTCCGCTCTCTCCGTCTGCCGGATGGGAATGCCAGGAACAGCGAAAGCGTCAATTCCGTCGCTTCCGTCGGGGAAAGCATGGATTTCTACGGCTGCCGGGAATATCGGACCGGAGACGATCCCCGGAAAATCCACTGGGTCGCCAGCGCGAAACACGCACAGTTTGTTGTCAAGGAGTTTCAGGAGGAAAAACTTTCCTGCGCCGCCCTGATTCTGGATAACTCGCTTGCCGCAAACAAGCTTACGTTCCGCATGATGCTCCGGAATCTGTTTCTGCTGAAGCCGGTCAACGGGTGTTATGACGATTCTCCGTTCGAAGCGGCGGTCTCCCTTGCCGCCTCCATTGCCAATTCCCTCTCCTCCGGCGACTTTGTTGTGGATATTTTCGCGGCAGGGTCTGAAATCCATCATTTCCGTACAGGACGCAATCACATGACGCAGGAGGCGTTTCTGGATATCCTCGCCTCTCTGGAACCATCAAAGGGAACAGAACGCTTCCGGAAAATCACTCCGGAGGATATCCGCAGCATCGCTTCTTCCGGCGCGGTCTTTCTGGTTCTGCTGAGCATTGATCCGGAGTCCGAAAAACTCTATCGCGATCTGGCGGATACAGGCGTGCCGATCCGCACGTTCCTCATTGCTTCCGCTCCGGGGCCCGCATGGACCGAAACGATCCGCGCCGAAGATATCCTTCAGGGAAAGGCGGAGGAATTATGAACACCGATTCCAGCGGTTCGCTCTTCAAAGGATTTTCGCCCGGGTCTCTCCTCCTGAACGCCCTGCTGATTCTGCCTCCGGCGTTTCTATATTCCATGAAAGTCGATATGCCGCATATCTTTCTGATTCCGGCGGCGATTCTGGCGATCAGCTTTCTCAAGAGAAACTATCTGCCTTATACAGACCGTCCGATCATCTACTGCGCCACAGCGGCACTGATCCTGGCTGCCATTCCCGATATGATTGTCACTGTGGATGAAAACCGATTCGGGCTCTTCGACCTGATGCTGCGCTCCAGTCTCGTCGTGCCGCTGCTGATTTATACCGCGGCCGTGAGCTGTTTCTTTTCCCCGAATCCCTACCGGACCGGCCTGACCGCCGCGCTCGCTCTTGCCGCGATGCTGGTCTGCGGCGATATTTTCAACTCGAGGGATCTTTCCAATACGGTTCTGCCGTTTCTCACCGGGCCGCTGCGCCGATACCGGACCACATACGCGATTGCGGCGCTCCTTCAGTCGATGGCGCTCCCATATTGCTTCTATCTCTCCAGCAGGACAATTTATCCGCGGAAACGGAGCGGCAGGATTGCCGGATTGCGCTTTTCGCTTCAGCTGCTCTGCATTCTCCTGATTCCCGTTTTTGCATTCTTCGCTTCAAAGATATACTATGCAAATTTCAGATTTTTCCGTCATCTGGAACTCTATTTTCTGCGAGTCGGGATGCGCCAGAATCAGGGCAGGGAAATGACTCTTCTCTCCTCTTCGGTCAATTTGAACGCGACTCTTCATCCGCGCCTGCGCCGGAATCCGGAAAAAGTTCTGATCCGTGCGCGTTCCGATCAGGCGCCCGGCTATCTGCGCGGAGGAGTCTATACAACATACCATCAAGGAAAATGGAACAGCTATGGCTCTTCGACCGAACTGCAGGCTGTTCGGCGGGCAACTATTCTTTCCGACAGTACATTTACTCTGCGGAATGTTCCGGGCGCTCCCTCCGAGGTGCCGGAAAATCCCCGCGCACCACTGAAAACGCCTCTTCGCCGGATCGAACTGTATTTTGACGGGCTCCTCACCCGCGGCACAATTCCCGCTCCCGGCAACACCTATCGCCTTGATGCCGTCGCCGACGGCGCCGAAATCTCGGAAAACGGAATCCTGCAGCTGAAACAATGGAAGCGGGACGGCGGATGTACCGTCTTCACCACCACTTCCCAGTCGCAAACCGCCTACCAGGAACCGAAGCCGGACTCCACTTCCTCCCGGGATCTGACTCAATTGCCGCAACCCCTTCAGAAGCCCATGAAAAAAATCGCCGGACAGATCCTTTCCGGCAGAACCATCCGGAAGGATCGGGAAAAAATCGAAGCCGTGACAGCTTTCCTGAACCGCCATTGCCGCTATTCCCTGGATTTTCAGCCGCCTCACAGACGCGATCCGGTCCTGCATTTCCTGATGCAGGAACGGAAGGGACACTGCGAACTGTTCGCTTCGTCCGCAGCGCTCCTTTTGCGCTCCATGGATTTGCCGACCCGTTATGTAACTGGACTTGTCTGTGAAGAACGTCATCCCTATTCCCCGTATTACATTTCGCGCGCGGCGGATGTCCACGCATGGTGCGAAGTCTGGCTCCCGGATGAAAAACAATGGGTTCTGGTTGAAGCGACTCCCTTTACCGATGATTTTCAGATGCACCGCGGCCATCGGAGACAACAGCCCTTCTCCTCCTTTCTCGACCTGCTGATCCAGACCTTTCAACAGGTTTTCGCCGACATCCGCCGCGGCTATTTTGCCGATGCGATCCTGACCATGATTGAAACGGTGCTTCTCTTCCTGCATCGGATTCTCCAGCATCCGGCGGTTCTTTCGCTTATTGTGCTCCTGGCACTCTTTTTCTTTCGCCGGAAACTGCTCCGGAGAAAAGAACGGAATGGAATTTATGCTTTATCACGGGAAACCAGGCAGCTTGCCGCCGTCTTTTCCTCGTTCGAAAAAAGTCTTGCAAAAAAATCCCGCAGGAAGCGTCCTCCCGACCGGACTCTTCAGGATTTCTATGCGGATGCTTCGCCGGAAATCCGTTCCCTCGTATCGGAGTATGAAGAGATGCGTTACCGGGAACAGGTTCCGGAGAAAGAACACATACGGTCCTTCGAGCGGCAGTGCCGGGGAGTGTTGAAGCAGATGGGGAAGAAATAAGAGAAGCTATTATGAAACAACGGCCTTTGCACGGTGTCGCCGGGAGCAGCGGCATCCGCCGAAAGCCGTTGTTTTCAAGTTCCTTTTCGAATCTCCGGAACAGGAGAGCGGGGTCTGCTATTTTTTCTTATAGTGAACTTTGACGTTGCGCACCCAGACCGTCAGCCGGTTTCCGGAGGGGTTCCCGCCGATGCGGATCAGTCCGGTTCGTTCCACCGGGAAGGAGAGTCCTGTCAGAATGACACGGCGCTCCTCCCAGTCGTGAATCGGAGGAATATAACTCAGGTAGGTTCCTTCTCCGTGCTCATGAGTCGTTCCGGTGACCAGGTACACACCGGCGTGCCCGAAATGATTTTCGACCTTGTCCTGCGTACTCTTGATCTCAAACGAAAGCATGACGGCACCCTTCAACGATTCTCCTTTCCCGAGAACGTATTCGGGATAGGACCATCCCGGTTTGCCTCCAGTGAAATCGGAATCGAAGCGGACGCATTTCTCCTTCGGGCAGAACGAGATTTCCATGGGGCCTCCGGCATTCTTCCGCCAGCGTTTGATCTCGTTGGTGTTGAGCGGCTTGCTGATGCAATCCGCAAAGACCCTCTGTTCCACCTGAACGGGCAGAGTCAGTACCGTGATCTTTTTTCCGTTGAACGTGCCTCCGATGACAAAATCCAGATCGGTTTCCTTTCCCTGCGAGGGAGTGAACACACCTTCGAAACTCCGGCAGGAGAAGGGGGCGAGTTCGATGCTTTCCGGAATGCCGGAGAGCGTTCCGTTCCGGAACTCCAGCGATCCGCGTTTCTTTTCGGAGGAGAGATTCCAGACTTTCAAAGTCAGTCTGCCGTTTTTTCCGGGCATCGACGCCACCGTTTTATGCCGTGTAACCTTGAAATCCGCAGGATTTACGTAGACATCCAATACCACGGAGAGATCCTTTGCGGAATCCGGGCGGGCGTATTCCCCTTTCGGCTTTGCGTTCCGGATCGTTTTCAAATTCAGTTTTCCGGAAAGGTAGGCGGGATATCGTGTCGCTCTGATTTTTTTCGGAGAACGGAGCACCTGCTCTTTTCCGAACAGATCGGTCAGGTGATATGTGCCGGAAAGTCCGGGAAGACGGATTTCGTTTTCAAACAGATCCGCGGTCTTTGAAACGGGAGCGTGAGCAAAATTCGCATCCAGCGGAGAGTTGCTCCAGAAGACAAGGATGTCGGTTCCGTCCTTCCGCGTCAGCAGGTGGCCGGTGACCTTTTTCCCGAGGTCGACTTTTCCCCGGTAGGTTGAATCGGCAAGGAGAAAGGTCATATTCGCTATTGCAGCATAGACCGGTTTTGCGGAGGCGTCGCGCCGCATGATTCCCCAGTCCTTGGTGCCGTTCCTCTCGTTATAGGGGGAAAGATAGAAAAAGTAAACCCGGTCCACACCCTCCTGCTGGAATGCCAGCATGGATTTCGGATAGTACTCCGCCATCAGCATCTCCTGGCGCGCGGAATGTTTCCCTATCGTTACGACCTTTCCTTTGGTACGGGAGCGGTTGACGTATTTCACGACCTCTTCGGTCGGTCCTTCCGCATTGCAGGATGTCTCCGTGACATGGATCCGCAGCTTTTCCACGCCGGCCGATTTCAGACACTCTCTCACGGAACGGATAAACGCCGGATAATTCACCGGAGCTGTATAGGTGTGGACATTGAAGACATCAATATAATCCGCGATTCCGTTCTGGAAAAGCACCTTTTCATAATAACCATTCAATCCGGAGAGGGCTCCGTTCAGCACGGGCGCCTGCCGATCGCCAGCCTTTGCTCCGAGATATGCTGCCTTCTGGCATGCGGCGAAATGCCATACCGGCTCCGGAGCGGACCCGATGTCCGGTTCATTCCAGAACTCCCAGATGGGCTGATTCTCCTTGTGATCTGCGGCGATGTGCTTCATGACATTGTAGAGATCAAGCAGATTATCCGGCAGCATTTTGGAACGGGTGCGCGACCAGTGAGGCGATCCGCTGAACAGAACGGAATCATGAATCTTCCTTTCCTTCAGGAGATCCATGGAACGGGAAAGCCCGTTTTTCCGGTCGAAGACTTCACGCTTCGGATTGTAGGCGCCCCAGTAATAACGGTTCCTGACATGCCGGATTCCGGCAAGAACTGTCAGATCCGCGAGCATTTTTACGGGATCGTCCCCGCCGAATCCTTCCGTGAAATCGCCTCCGTTGTTTGCCTGTCCGGAATCCAGAGCATAGAAATCGTTCACGACCCCGGCACGCTTTTCCGGATCCGCCACAATAATAAAGGAGCGTTCCCCTTTGAGTTTCGGTGTATCCAGCCGGAGTTTATAGTATCCCCTGGGAAGTTTCTTTCTGAGCACGAGTTCGCCTGAACTCCAGAGTCCCGAATCGACCCGGTTTCCCCTCCAGTCGAGCACCGTGTAGCGTGCGGGAAGATATCCCTCCTTCCGCAGAGAAAAGGAAAGCTCCGACTTTTCCGTAAAGACCGTTCCCGGTGCCGCGGTTTTGATGAGATCGGATGCCGGCGGCATTTCCTGTGCGCAAAGCAGAACAGAGAATCCCCCGAGCAGACCGGCAATCAATTGCTGAAATTTCATTTCCGTGGTTCCTTTTATGTCTGTCAATCAAAGGGAATTGCCATTCCGCTCATGAACCACACCTTTCACCGGAACCGGTGAGGTCCGCATGGCGGACTGGGTCATCGACGCCACATGACCGTCAATAAACCCGTTGACCGATTTGTTGTTGTGCGCCAGATGAATGTTCGATTCCGCATCGCGGAGATTGACGATATTCTGTCCTCCCACAGAACTCCAGGTATCGGCCAATATCCAGATCTGTGTGGGAATTTTGCATTTGTTCGGCAGAAAATAGCGGTATTCCGGGAAATGGACAAAATTACCCGTTTTATTTTGGTCATAGGTTGGGAGAAACATGACAATTCCATAGGTTCCATAAGAAAACTTGTTCAGATTCTGAACACGGAATCCCGTATTTTTCTCTTTTTCGCCGAACTCGTTGACCGGACAGACCATCGTTGCCCATTTGACATATTCATGTCCCTGCGGTTCATAAACATTCCACCATGCAAACGGCGGATAGCCGCTCAGCACCGTAGTGAAAAAATGGTAGGAACCATAGTTGCCTGTCGAGGAAGACGGTTTATATGAGGTTGTCACAACCATGTGATCGTTGTTGTCGTTGGCATAAAGCTGCTGACCCTGCATGCACTGCCGCTTGTTCGATGTACAGGTGATTTCCCTCGCTTTTTCCCGGGCGGCATTCAGCGCGGGCAGCAGAAGGGATGCCAGGATTGCAATGATCGCAATAACGACAAGGAGTTCTATCAATGTAAAATTCCTTCCGATTTTTTTCATAATACCTCTCCTGTTTTATATTTTGCAGTGGATTCTCTTGGAATTACCGTATGTTTTACAATGATCCAATGTTTGGATGCGGAATCATTCAGTTCCGAGAAGGCCTGTTCGACAGCTTTCCTCACGATTGCTTCCGGATTTCCGCTTACACTGGTGATGCTTGGATACATGAATTCGAACATGGGATCCTCTCCGAGCGTCAGCAGGGAGATATCTTCCGGAACCCGGTATCCGCTTTCCAGAATGGCGCGGAGCGCCTGTGGCGCGCACGTTGTGAAAACGGCGGAAAAATCAACCTTTCCGGTAAAAAGTGCCTTGAATTTCTCGTAGACTTTCCGGTAATCCAGTTCGTTTTCGGCAACATATACATCAATGGGAATGAATTCCGCATTGCGAAGCTCGCAGGTATTCCGGAAACTGCGCTGGCATTTGAGCTGAGTCAGCGAGATCTCCTGCTTTTCATGCACGCAGACATATCCGATTTTCCGATGTCCCAGGTCAATCAGGTATGAGGCCGCCAGCATTCCGATGTATTCATGATCGGCGCCGATGCAAGAAAATTCGCTGTACTCGTGGGTCCCGATGAAGAGAACCGGCACCGGAAGTTTCTTCAGGTCCAGAATCGTTTCCACAGGAAACTGATGCGGAAGGACAAAAAAAGCATCGATCCGGCTTTTCGGAAATTCCGAAATATGGAGTTCCTT
The DNA here is from genome assembly GCA_944389445.1 of uncultured Victivallales bacterium. Taxonomy (GTDB): domain Bacteria; phylum Verrucomicrobiota; class Lentisphaeria; order Victivallales; family UBA1829; genus UBA1829. Next base: position 20,881 of record CALXMJ010000048.1, read on the forward strand.
TTTGTAAATATGAATGACAAGTTCGTAGCCGAGTTCCCGGCTCAGTCCCAGAAATGTGTCTTCCAGCAGCCCCAGCCAGGGAGAGTTCCAATGCGGCAGGACCAGACAGAAAACCGGTTTTGCATCCGGTTTGTACGCATTGACATGCTCCGTCACACGGGTGACTTTCCCTTGCGACTTGAGGATCAGTCCGTCCCGGATCAGCCGCTCCGTCGCCTGCGTCACAGTCACTTGACTCACATTGAAGCGCGACATGATTTCCCGCGAGGACAAAAAACGGTCTCCGGGATTCAACCGGACCGCCAGCGTTTTCAAATCCAGATAAAGAGTTTCTGTCTTATTCATTTCGCAAACTGTATCGATAATGTTGTAATCTTCTTTTATTATACTATATTTCCCGTTTTCTGTCAAGAGGGAAATCTGGAAAAAAGAAGAAAATAATCTTCGCCGGGAGGGATGCGGAAAGAGAAATCCCCTGAAATCCAATGGAAGTCAGGGGAAGAGTGTGATCTCCGATGCAACCGCCCCGAAGATCATTGTCATGCAGGGACGATCAGAGGGGCTCGATGTTCAGCACCTTGCGGACAAATTCTTCGCCATGCATAAATCCGAGAGATCCGTTCGGAGCATTTTTCTCCGAATAGGTCTGGACGGAATCCGGAACGATGTGCGGTCCGCAGACCGCTACCGGGACCGGCGTTCTGGTATGGGCTCGGAGACGCAGGGGAACCGGATGATCCGGCAGGATCGCAAACGTGACATCACGTCCGGCGAGAGCCGTCATGACCGGTTTTACGATTTTATTTTCAAAATCGGAAATCGCCTGCATCTTATGTGCGAGATTTCCCTCATGGGAACATTCGTCGATGGCTTCAAGGTGAACATAAACGAAGTCATGATCCTCGATCGCTTTGAGTGCGGCTTCCGCCTTGCCGGCATAGTTGGTATCCAGGTATCCGGTCGCCCCTTTTACGGGAATGACATCCATTCCGGCGCATTTGGCGATTCCGGCAATGACATCCACGGCCGTGATGACGGCTGCGGTCCGCCCGTTGTATTTGCCGGAAAAACCGGGAAAGGAGGGTTTGCGGCCGGGACTCCACGGCCAGATCCAGTTGGCGGGTGATTCCACTTCCCGGTTCAGAGGATGCGCCGCAAGGAACTCTGCGGCTTCCGCCATCAGCCGTTCCACGAAATCGACCGTGTACTGCGCCGCCGGCGTTTTCGCTTTGAGACGGAGTTCGGAAACCGGCAGGTCCTGCGAAGAATCCGGTTTGAAGTAATCGACCTCCGCCGAAAACTCTTTTCCGTGCAGGATCAGCAGATTGCGGTAACTGACACCGCTGTGAAACGTAACCTTGTCACTGTTGAAACGTTCCGCCAGAGCATCCATCAGCGCTTCCGCGCGCTCTTTGGAAATGTGCCCGGCCGAGTAGTCTTTGAGGATGCCGTTGTTGACGGTGACCAGATTGCACCGCCAGGCGACGTCATCGGGCGCCAGAGGGATCTCCTTGCTGGTCGCCTCAATGGGGCCGCGCCCGGGATAATAACTTGCGAGGTCATAACCGAGAACGGACATGTTTGCGGCATCGGAAGAGGTCGGGAAGCCCTCGGGAAGGGTCAGGAATGTTCCGGACGCGCCGTTTCTGGCAATGGAGTCCATGAACGGCGTTTCGACGGCCTCCAGCGGCGTTCTGCCGCCGAGTTCGGCAAGAGGCTCATCGGCCATGCCGTCCGCCAGGAAAACGATTGCTTTTCCTTTCAGGCTTTTCATTCTGGAAACTCCCGCCGTTTACTTTTTCAAAGAGACAACGACGCTTTTCATATTTCCGTCGCCGTCGCTTTCGGTATGAATATCGCTCTCGTTTTCCAGGGTGATGTGGATGATTCTGCGGTCATGGGAATTCATTTTAGGCAGAGTGACGGGTTCCCCCCAGCGACGGACCTCTTTTGCAGCGTCGAGGGCCTGCTGACGGAGAATATCATCCTTGCCGTCCTCTTCATCGAAGGAGCGTTTGCCGCCGCGTCCGCCGGAACGGCGTTCGCCTCCGCGGCGCGGAGCACGGCCCTCGGAGGAGGAAGGCGCGGTTTTCGAGGAAGAGGAGTAACCGTCGATGTCGATGTAGATTTTCGGGAAGTCCTCGGAACCGTTCTGCATCATGCGGTTCAGAAGGAGCTGAAGGCTTTCGAGAGACTGCCCTTTTCTGCCGATGATGCGTCCGGCGTCGTTGCTGGAAATGATCAGGTTGATTTTGGAAGGACGCTTTTCAGCCTTGACGATTCCATCCAGGCCCAGATAATCGAGCATAGTGGAAAGGGTTTTAGAGGATTTTTCGACCATTTCATCGGTGACTTCCACCTGCGGGCGCGGTTTGCGGTCGGACTCCGCGGTAAATTCACGGTTTTCAGCGGTCTGCGCGGGAGTTTCCTGGTTCTCGGGCTGAACGGCGGATTCGTTCACGGATTCCTGATTCTGCATTTCTTCGTTTTCCATTTTCTGTTTCTCCTGAAATGAGGTTAACTGCGGCTTTCTTTAGGCTTTTACTTTTCCGGCTGAATTTTTCAGCTCCTGTTCCTCTTTCTGCGCCGCATATTGACTGAATTTCATCTGCAGTATGCTCAATACATTGTTGACTGTCCAGTAAAGGGCGAGTCCCGACGGGAAATTATAGAAAAAGAACAGCATGATGACAGGCATGTACATCATGACTTTCTGCTGCATCGGATCGCCCGCCATCGGCGGCATG
>CALXMJ010000049.1 GCA_944389445.1 uncultured Victivallales bacterium
CAACCGGCCATTTCAGATACGCGTTCACCACAAGAGCGGCACCGTGTCCCAGAAGGATGCCGACCACTCCGCCGATCAGACAGAGGACCATCGACTCGATCAGAAACTGCTGGAGAATGTCTTTGGAACGGGCGCCGACCGCCATGCGCAGTCCGATCTCCCGGGTGCGCTCCGTCACGGACACCAGCATGATGTTCATGATGCCGACACCGCCGACAATCAGGGAGATCAGAGCGACTCCAAGCAGAAGATTCGTCATAATCGTCGAAGTGCCCGTCAGCATCTTCATGAATTCAGCGGAGTTGCGGATGCGGAAATCGTTATCCTGATCGGGCTTCAGACGATGACGCTCGCGAAGAAGATTCGTCACGGAATCGACCGCGTCATTCACCTTGTCAGGAGAAACAGCCATGAAAAGGATCTGGTCGATGTGAATGAATTTCGGGACATGAAGGGTATCGTCCTCCATCGTCTCCACCGGCTCCGGATAGATGGCGACGCCCTCGCCCGGATAAAGGTCGGAAGGACTGGTCGCCGCGGTGCTGGTCGTATTGGTCGCATCCCCGGTTTTCAGTCCGGTCAGACGCAGCCGGGCGGTGGTCCACGGAAGGATGATGACATCGTCCTCGTCCGCGCCCATCATGTTGGCGCCCTTGCTTTTGAGCACGCCGATGACGGTAAAGGTCGTATCCTTGATCCGGAGCTGATTGTCGATCGGCGAAATGCCCCCGAAAACCTCGCGGACAATCGTGGAACCGACCAGGCAGACTCTGGCCCGGGCCTGCACTTCACGCTCCGTGAAACGGCGCCCCTCGTCGATCTCCCAGTTGCGGATCTCAAGGAACGCCGGAGCGCTTCCCTGAATGCGGGCGGGCATGTAGTTCTGATTTCCTGCGATCACCTGATAGCCGTTGGCGTTCACGATCGGCACGGCGACCCCCACATCCTCGCATTCGCGGTTGATGGCTTCGCAGTCCTCGGGAGTCAGCGACATCTGCGTGCCGCTTCCCTTGTTGACGCCGCTCTGACGGAAGGCACCCGGAATAATCAGCACCGAGTTCGCACCCATTTTTTCGATGGACTCCCGGATTGAGTTGGACGACCCCGTTCCGATTTCCATCATGGTGATTACGGCGGCGATACCGATCACGATGCCGAGAGTGGTCAGCAGCGCGCGGGTCGGATTTCTCATCAGCGCCTTGAAAGCGACTGCTATGGTACCCAGAATACTCATGAATTCACCGCCTTTCCGGAACTTTTCTCACTGTAGCCGCCGTTCACGATCAGACCGTCCTGAATATGGATGCTCCGTTTGGCGAAATCGGCGATCTCGGTGGAGTGAGTCACAAGGATCACGGTGATGCCTTCCGCATTGAGCTGGCTGAACATTTCCATGACTTCCTCGCTGGTTTTCGAATCAAGATTTCCCGTAGGCTCATCCGCAAAGAGCACCGGGGGATGATTGATGAGGGCCCGGGCGATCGCCACACGCTGCTGCTGTCCGCCGGAAAGCTGGGAAGGATAATGATAAATGCGGTCCTCCAGTCCGACCTGCTTGAGCATCTCAATTCCCCGGCGCTTGCATTCGCGGCGGGAGAGATCGCTGGCCGTATAGGAAAGCGGCATGATGACGTTTTCGAGCGCCGTCGTCCGCGGCAGAAGATTAAAGCTCTGGAAAACAAAGCCGATCTTGTGGTTGCGGACAAGCGCGCGCCGGTCGCCGGAGGCGCGTCCCACCTCTTCGCCGTCCAGATAGTAGTCTCCGGAAGTCGGGCGGTCAAGACAGCCGAGGATGTTCATCAGCGTGCTTTTCCCCGAACCGGACGCTCCCATAAGTGCAACGTACTCCCCGTTCTCTATGGAAAGCGAGATTCCCTTCAGGACAGGAACATCAATCTCGCCGAGAAAATACGTCTTGTTGATATTGTGGAGTTCGATGAGAGCCATAGTATCACCTTCTCCGGCCTCTCTGCGGAGGCTTCGGCAGGAAGGGGCTTCCCGCATTGCCTCCGGACGAGGCGACCTGCTCGGAAGAAACCACCGTAGTTCCCACAATGACTTCTTCTCCCTCCTTGACATCTCCCGAAACGATTTCCGTCATGACGCCATCGTTCAGTCCGGTTGTGACTTTCACAGGCCTGATCGACTCGCCGCTGCGAACCCAGATCATGCGCTCCTTTCCCGAACGGAGCGTCGCGGCTTCCGCCGCCTGGGCGCGGTACTGTTCAGGCACCAGATTTTCCGCCGGACGATAACGCAGCGCCGCGTTCGGTACGCACAGGACATCTTTTTTGCGGTCCTTGATGAACTTGACACTCGCAGTCAGGTAGGGAAGAAGTTTTCCGCTGGAGTTGTCCGTGGAAACCTCAACCACATAAGTGACCACGTTCTGCGACATGGTCGCATTCAGACGGATCTTATGCACTTCGCCGTAAAAAGTCATATCAGGAAAAGCATCCACCGTGAATTCGACCGGCATTCCGACCTTCAGACTGCCGATGTCCGCCTCGTTGACGGATACCCACACCTGCATCCGTTTCAGGTCCTTCGCAATCAGGAAAAGACTGGATGCGCTCATATTCGAAACAACGGTCTGCCCGATGCTGACACGGCGGTCAATAATCACGCCGTCCACCGGAGAGCTGATCGTGCAGTATCCGAGATTGCGGCTTGCCTTGTCATAGGATGCTTCGGCGACAGCCAATGCGGCTTTGTTTTCCGCCAGAGCCGCCTCATTGATGGCGACCGTGGCTTTTGCGGATTCGTATTCCGCCTTGTAATTGTCGTAATCGCTCTTCGCCATCGCGCCTTTGGGATAAAGATTCTGGGCGCGCACCCAGTTGCTGTCCGCAAGAATCAGCTTTGCCTTCGCATAATCGATATTCGCCTGCGAACTGAGAATGGAGGCTTCCGCCTTCAGTTTCTGCGCCTGCGCCTCGCGCATTTCCGCATCATAGAGCGCGTCGTCGATCCGTGCAAGGACCATGCCTTCCTTGACAGGAGAGCCGTAATCGACCTCTTTCTTATCGGAGTCCGTACCGAAGGAAATGATCTTGCCGTTGACCTGCGAACCGACATTGACCAGTTCTTCCGGTTCCACCGTTCCGGTCGCACTGATCGTGCTGGAAAGTTCCGAACGGGTCACGGGCTCCGTTGTGAACCGGGTGATTGTTGTCTTCTTCACGTATTTGCAGTACCCCCAGTAGATGCCGCCGCCGACAAGCGCCAGAATCAAAAGAGTACCGAACCATCTGAACAACTTTTTCATATTTTATTCTCCCTTCTCTTAGCCGTAACAGGCTGATTCTCTCATTCATCAAATAAACGATACTGTTCTACCGATTTCTTAAAAATACAAACGTTTTCGCAAAAAAAATATTGTGCGCAAAGCTGGATTTTTCCGGAAAATTCTGAAAAACCGCACCCGGAAGTGAAACGGAAGAGCCAAATCGGAAAAAATGGAGCGGGTGATGGGACTCGAACCCACGACCATCACGTTGGCAACGTGATGCTCTACCACTGAGCTACGCCCGCTTGACGTGCTTTAATATGCATCCTTTTCCTTTTTTTTCAAGTTTGCTTCCCGAAAAAAACATTTTTTTTTTAGGAACACTTCTCCTGTCTTCTTGCAATCACAGCACCCGAAGACTATACTATCGCTCAAAACTTCAAGGAGACCTGCAGATGCATCCCATATCCGGACACACTCTCACAATGCGGACTCCGGCCGGCTGGTGGCGCGACGCCTTCCCCCTCGGCAACGGAGCGATCGGCGCCATGCCTTACGGCAGAATCGCTTATGAACGGATTCTGCTGAATCACGAAAAACTCTGGTACAAAGGATGCGTCGACCGCATGCCGGATCTCACCCATCTCCCCGGGGAGCAGAGAAAGCTTATGGAACAGAAAAGATTCTGTGAAGCCAGCGATCTTTATCCGGCCACGCTGAAAAAGGCCGGATATGAGGCAGCATGCGCCATGACTCATCCGGCAGGGGATCTGCTCGTAAACATGCCCGTGGACCGGCCGTTCAAGCACTATGAACGGAAACTGGATCTGGCGGAGGGGACGGCATCTGTCGCATGGAATGACGGGGAGATCCGGTATACGCGTCAATGCTTCGTTTCCAGAGCGGATGATCTTGTCGTGCTTCATATCTCCGCCGACCACCCGGGATGCGTTACGGCGGAATTCTCCTTTGCACCGCACGAATTCATTGATGCAACCGACTTCAACGGATTCCGCGAACCGCCGATCCGGTTCTGTTCCGGTGTCCGCGGCGGCAAACCGTATCTGCTCGGAACCTATACCGAGGAAAACCGCAGAAAAACAGAGCACGGACGGACATACGGAATCCTGTCCAGAATCATCACGGACGGACAGAGAAAAGAAACAGATCATTCCGTCCGGATCGAAGGCGCGGACCGGATCACTGTACTGATCGCACTTTTCGTTTATGAGGATTCCGAATCCGCGTTTGAACGTCTTTCCGCCAGACTGGATTCCATCGCCGCGGATTTTCCGGAACTGAAACAGCGCCACTCGAATCTGCACCGGGAACTCTATGAACGAACCGTCTTCGAACTCGGCTCCGGGGAATGGAAACGAAACGGAACACCGAACGAACAGCTTCTTCTGGACGCCGCCGATGGTGAGGCGCCCGAAGAACTGATCGAAAAAATGGCGAATTACGGAAGATATCTGTTGATCTCCAGTTCGCGTCCGGACGGTCTGCCCTCGCATCTGCAGGGGGTCTGGAACGGAGACTACTATCCGCCCTGGGGCTGCATCTACATGCTGAACGAAAATCTGGAAATGAACTACTGGCAGGCGCTTCCCGGCAATCTGCCGGAAATGCTCCGCGCCGTGATGGATTTCTACACCGGATACCTCGACGACTTCCGGGAAAATGCCAGAAAACTGTACGGATGCCGCGGAATCCATATCCCGGCGGTGATGTCGCCGGAAACTGGACTGGCAACTTGCACAGGACCTTGGATCATCAACTGGATCTCCGCCGCCGGATGGCTCGCACAGCATTTCTACAACTATTATGAATATACCCGTGACCGCGCCATGCTCCGGGAACGCATCCTGCCGTTTCTGAAGGAGGTGGCGGAATTTTATGAGGATTTCCTGTTCAGGGACAAGCAGGGCAAGGCGGTTTTCTGTCCTTCGACCTCGCCGGAAAACTGGCCGAAGGAATTCATCCCCCTGAAAACGGAATTTTCCGGAGCACCGCGGATCACGGTCAATTCCACACTTGATGCGGCGATTGCAAAAGAGCTTTTCACGAATCTGCTGAACGCCGACCGCAAAGAAAAACTCTATGAGGAAAAACACAACCTCTGGCAGGAGCTTCTGGATGCGATTCCGCCCTACCGCATCAACAGCGACGGAGCTGTCGCGGAATGGATTGATCCGGCATTTTCCGACAACTATTTTCATCGGCACCAGTCCCATCTCTATCCGGTCTTTCCCGGCACGGAAATTGAGAAGGAAAGTCAGCCGAAACTTTTCCGCGCATTCAAATGCGCCGTGGACAAACGGCTCTGCATAGGCCTCGGCGAACAGACAGGCTGGTCACTTGCGCACATGGCGAATATCAACGCTCGTCTCGGCGACGGCGACACCGCGCTCGAATGTCTCGACATTCTCGCCCGGACCTGCCTTGGAAAAAACTTCTTCACCTATCACAACGACTATCGCGGCATGGGAATCACGGTCAACAATCTCGTCATGGGACGCTCCGCTCCGTTCCAGATCGACGCGAACATGGGATGGACCGCCGCAATCTACGAGATGCTCCTGTTCTCAAAACCCGGATTTCTGAAACTCTTCCCCGCCCTGCCCCGCCGCTGGAAGGAAGGCTCCATACGCAATCTCCGCGCCCACGGCGGCATCTCGGTCTCGCTGAACTGGAAAGAGGGGACAGGATGCGCTATTCTCTCCGCTGATGACGACATGGACATTTCCATCGGACTTCCCGACGGAACCCGGCAAACGCATCATCTGCGTTCCGGCATCCCGCTCCGTCTGGATTCCATTGTTTTGCAATGAGGCAGCGGCAGCGGCGGTGTCCGCAGATTTTCCGGATCGACGCCTTCCAGAGAAAGAAGACGGATTTTCCGTTCGATCCCTCCGGCATACCCGGTCAGCTTCCCGTCGCTCCCGACCACTCTGTGGCACGGGATCAGGATGCTGATCGGATTGTGCCCGACCGCTCCGCCGACCGCCCTTGCCGAAATCCGGATTCCCCCTCTCTTCCGGGCAAGTTCCGCGGCGATCCATCCGTAGGAGACAACACTCCCGCGGGGAATCTGACGCAGGATCTCCCAGACCGCAAGGCGAAAGGGCGAACCGGAAGGACGAAGCAGCGGAAATTTTCCCGGATCACGCCCCTGGAAATAGCGCTCCAGCCAGGCCTTCGCCTCTTCCAGCACGGGCAGGACGCCCTCTTTCTGCGGACCAGAAAGAGTCTCCGCAAAATGTTTCTGTCCGTCGAACCACAAGCCGGTCAGCCATTCTCCCTCGCCGGCAAGAGTAATCCCGCCCAGCGGTGAAGAATAGTGACAGATGATCTCTCCCATCGCCTTCATGTCGTGTCTCCTTCGTTTTTCCGGGAATACTATAGCACCGCTTTCCGCATTTTTCCCGCCGGATGGATTTTTTCTCCATTCTTCCCGTTTTTCCCTTGACAAGCGGAACTCCCGGCGATACGGTATCACCCGAAAGCTGAAACGAGGTGAAAACAATGCGTCAATGTATGGATGCGGAAAATCTGCACCGCAGAATGAACAAGATTATCGGACAACTCAATGCCATCAATAAAATGATCGACAGAGACGTCCCCTGCGAAGAGGTCCTGATTCAAATCAACGCCGCCAAAGGCGCCCTTCACAAACTCGGAGAGATCGTTCTCGAAGGACACCTCAAACACTGCGTCCGCGACGGTATCGAACACGGGGATGCCGATAAAACCATCGCCGAATTCGCCAAAGCCCTTCAGCACTTCTGCAACAAACCCTGATAAATCCATTCCGGGAACACTGTTTTTCCCGTTTTTTTCCTTTTTCTCGCTTGAATACCTATACCCCTATATGTATATTATTCCCGTAGAAATAAAAAAGGAGCTTCACGGAATGATTGCAAAACTCAAGTCTTTTCTGGAAAATGAAACATGTCTGGCATTAGTGCTTCTGGTACCGGCGGGGATCTCGCTGCTGGTCAGTTTCTTTTATAAGGGGGATGCACTGCCGTTCAATCCGGCGTGGATCGCGGTGGTTCTCTGCGGGATACCCATTCTGAAAGACGCATGCATCGGACTTTTCACGCGATTCGATATCAAAGCGGATGTGCTGGTTTCCATGGCGCTGATCGCCTCGGTAGCAATTGATGAAATTTTTGCCGCGGGCGAAGTGGCGTTCATCATGCAGATCGGAGCGTTTCTGGAACAGACGACCGTTGCAAAGGCTCGGGCGGGAATTGAAAAGCTGGTCCGTCTGACCCCGCGCATTGCCCGTCTGATTACCCATGACGGGGATAAGATGATCCCGGCGGAAGAGGTGGAGATCGGCAATCTTCTGCGCGTTCTTCCCGGCGAAACGATCCCGGTGGACGGAGTGATCGTACATGGAGAAACCTCCATTGACCAGTCGGTCGTGACCGGAGAATCCATGCCGGTGGACAAGCACAGCGGCGACGAGGTCTTCAGCGGAACGGTCAACCGCTTCGGCTCCTTCGACATGCGAGCCACCCGCAGGGATGCCGAAAGTTCCATCCAGCGCATGATCCGCCTGGTCCAATCCGCCGACGCGGGCAAGGCGCGGATCGTCGGTCTTGCGGACCGCTGGGCTACCTGGATCGTCGTGATCGCCCTTGCTTCGGCGGGGGTCATCTGGTATGCGACAGGAGAGGTCATCCGGGCGGTCACGGTGCTCGTCGTCTTCTGTCCCTGCGCGCTGGTGCTGGCGACTCCGACTGCGGTCATGGCGGCAATCGGAAACGCCACCCGTCATGGAATTCTCGTCCGGGAAGGCGATGCACTGGAACGGCTTGCGGCGGTCAGCCGTATGATCTTTGACAAAACCGGGACTCTCACCCATGGGAAGCCGAAAGTCTCTTCGCTGTGCAGTCTGATTGAAGAAATGCCGGAACAGGATCTTTTTCTTGCGGCGGCATCCGCGGAACTGCGTTCGGAGCATCCGCTCGGGAAAGCCATTGTCGCAAGCTGCCGCGAGTTCTATCCGGACGCGGAACTCCAGGAGCCGGAACGCTTCGAGATGTTCCCCGGACGCGGTATCGCGGCTGAGATGAACGGACGCCGGATTCTGGCAGGCAGCCCCGGCCTTCTGCGGGAAAGCGGAATCGAAGTGACCGAAACGGGAAAACAGAAGGCCGATGACCTGAGCGGAAAAGGGGCGACCGTCATCTATCTTGCCGTCAACGGCAAATTCGGCGGACTCGTTGCGCTCTCGGATACGATCCGGGAACAGACACCCGACATGATCGCCGGTCTGAAAACACTCCAGGTGCGGACTGCCCTCCTGACAGGCGACAATCCCGAAGCGGCACGGAACATCGCTGAAAAATCGGGAATCGAAGACGTGCATGCCGGCTGTCTCCCGGAAACAAAACTCGAAATCATCGGCGAATATCAGCTCAGCGGCATCCCGGTCTGCATGATCGGCGACGGCATCAACGATGCCCCTGCCCTGAAAAAAGCCCACGTGGGGATCGCCATGGGCGGCATCGGAAGCGATATCGCGGTCGATGCCGCAGACATCGTACTGGTCAACGACGACCTCCGCCAGCTCCCCTGGCTCCTGCGTCTCGCCAAACGCATGATGGTCACAATCAAACTGAATCTGACCTTCTCCATGCTCCTGAATTTCGTCTCAATCCTGCTGGCGGGCGCGGGCATTCTGAATCCGGTCGTCGGCGCACTGGTGCACAACGCGGGATCGGTTCTCGTGACCGTGAACTCCGCCCTGCTGCTGACCTGGAAAGGCGGAAGCGGACGATCCATTCCCGCCTTGAAACACGCGGATTAAGACGGTGCAATCAGTGCATGGATTTGAGGAATTCGTCCATGCGCGCATTGACCCGCCATTCGTGATCCCGGGGACAGCGCCCGATTTCCCGTTTGAGTCCTTCGTAAAGTGAGGTCATAGAGTCCTGTGTCATTCCCGTCGCGGCAAGGACTTTGGAGTTGTCGACGATCCGGTCGAACAGCCGGTCGTACTCCAGCTGCCAGCGGGCGTGATTCACATACGGATCAGGCGAAAGGATGCGCAGATACACCTCCTTGTCCACCCAGACCGCGTTCAGATTGCAGATCTCTTTGTAATACTCCGCGATCTCGCCCCAGGTGCGGTGCTCGGAGGTGGAAACGGTAAAGGTTTCGCAGAGAGCCTTTTCGTTGAACAGAAGTCGCGCAATCATCCGGGCGACATCTCCCGCCCAGCTCATCGTCGCCTGCACATTCCGCGCCGGTTCCGGCAGCACGACCGGTTTTCCCGCAAACGCACGACCGACCGTATCGGGAGCCTCCAGAGTCACAAGCTGATAACGCATCAGGGAATAGGTGATCGCAGGACGGATCATGGTCCAGTTTTTATGCGGAAGGGAACGGATGATGTTCTCGCCGCGCGCCTTGTAGATGGAGTAGTCCTCCGAATTCCGGAGCATGACATTGTCCGATGCATCAATCAGTCTCGGCGAGGTTTCCCGGATCGGATGTTCCTTGTTGTCGTAAACTCGATAACTTGAAAGATAGATGTAGTGATCCGTATGGTCGAGGGCAATCGGAAGAACCCAGGGCAGCTCGCCGGTGCCGTAGACCCTGAAATCTACGATTCCGTCATATCCCTGCTTCAGAAAATTCCGGTAAACCTCTTTGTCTTTTGCGTTTGCCTTGATCCAGGTCACGCCGGGAATCCCGTCTTTTTTGTCATCAAGGGAGACCCCGTCAACCCGGTATCCCATCCCCGCCAGCAGCGGAACCAGATATTGCCCCATCGCTCCCGTTGCACCCAGAACCAGAACTTTTTTCCCTGTACTCATCGCCCGACCTCTTTGATGTATTGAATTCTCGTTTGCCGCCGGAACTCCGTCCCGAAACTGCGGATTCCATTGATTTTATTTTACGGTATTGCTGAAAATACGTTTTTCAAATTCCCTCTTCCCCCCTCCCCTGAAAAGTTTCATGCAATTCCCCCTTTCCTTTCGAAACAACAATCCAATCCATGCAAACAAATCAAAAATATGGAAAATATTGCTGCAAATCCGAACTTCAACAAAAAATAATTAGTCTTATCTCATTTTTCATTCAAACGCATCTTGAAAATTAGATAAAACTAATTATATTATAAAAATCAAACGCATTGAAAGAAGGAGAAAAAGAAAATCATGCGAACGAAAATCCGACCGTATCTGCTATTGGCAGCAGGAGCGCTGATTCTGGCAGTGCTCGCAGGGATCTGGCAGTTTTATGCCTCGCCGACCAGAGTGGCATTCGTGAACTATCCGGAGTACATCCTTGCCCCGCTTCTGGATCAGAAAATCAATCCCTCGATAGAGGTAACGGCTCTCCAATGGAAAGAGGAAAACGGAGAGGAGCTGAAGAAATTCGACTGCATCATCTTCTTCGGCATGGGACTCCATTTCACGGAAAAACAGCAGGAAATTCTTTCCACGCTGAAAAAGCCCATCTATACGACAGCTTCCACACGTCAGGAAACCGCCCTGAATACGCTGACGGAAGAACAGTTGAAAAACCTGCAAGCCTATCTCGGCGCCGGCGGGAAAGAGAACTTCCGGCGGATGCTGGACTTCATCCGCCATGACATCGACGGAAAACGCATCAGAGCCCCGCGGCCGGAACCGCCGAAAAAGATCGAGCGTCGTCCTTTTTTCCATGTTCATGAAGACGATTCGTTCAAAACGTATCGGGAATATCTTGCCTGGTACAAAAAGAGCGGACGGTACAGAGAGGGCGCGGCAACGGTTTGTCTGCTTTCCGGAAACGGAGGCGGTGCGCTGGAGGATCTGATTACGGCTCTGGAGAAAAAGGGTCTGAATGTGGTGGCGGCGCACGGCATGTGGAATCCGGCATCCATGTTTGAGCAGGTCAAACCGGATCTCATCATCTATCAGCCGCACGGACGGCTTGGCGAAAACACGGTGGAACTGCTTCGGAAATACAATGTCCCGCTTTTCTGTCCGATCAAGGTCAGCCAGCCGTATGAGGAATATCTGCGGGACCAGCGGGGGATGACCGGCGGGATGCTGAGTCAGAGCATCACCATGCCGGAGCTGGACGGGGGAGCGGTTCCGTTCGTTCTCTCGGCGCTCTACCGCAACAAGCGCGGACTGCTGGAGTTCCGGACGATCCCGGATCGTCTGGAGCGCTTCGCGGAACTGGTAAGGAAAACAACGGAACTCAAACGTAAAAAGAATGCGGAAAAAAAGATTGCGATCATCTACTACGGTTCCATCGGGAAGGAAGCGGCAACGGCTGGACTCGGGATCTCGCAATCCATTCTGAATGTGCTCAGGCGTCTGCGCGATGCCGGATATCATACGGGTCCTCTCCCCGAGAATGTCGAGGATCTGGATCGGGAAATCGCAGCAGGGACCAGAGCCTTCGGGACAAACGCGGGAAAGGCGGAAGCGGAAAAAACGGTTCAGCGGATTCAGACCGTCACAATCACACCGGAGGAATATCACGCATGGGTGAAGAAGAGCATGCCGGAGGATCTCTATCGGACCGTGACAGAGCGCTATGGAGAATTCCCCGGCAAATCCTATCGGACACGCGAGGGGAACATGGCGATCGGCCGGATTCAATTCGGGAACATCATTCTGATGCCGCAGTCTCTGCCCGGAGAAGGAAGCGATGAAAGCAAACTGGTGCACGGCGTCAAGATGGCTCCGCCGCACACTTACATTGCAACCTATCTCTATATCCGTCACGGCTTCCAGGCGGATGCGATGATGCATTTCGGCACCCACGGCAGTCTGGAGTTCACGCCATGGAAGCAGGTGGCCCTTTCCAGTTACGACTGGCCGGATATTCTCGTCGGAGAGATGCCGCATTATTATCTTTACATCATCAACAATGTCGGGGAAGCGCAGATTGCGAAACGGCGCAGTTATGCCACAATGGTCAGTCATCTGACCGCTCCTTTCATGCAGGCGGACGGCTATGGCGCCATCACACGGCTCCATGAAAAACTGGAGCAGTACGAAGCCGCGGAAAATCCGATGCTCAAGGCGGAATACGCAAAAACGATCCGGGAAATCGCTCTGAAGGAACATTTTGACCGCGACCTCAAGCTCTCTCCGGAGTTCGCCGCGGGAAAACTGAACAGCGATGACCTCGGCAGACTTCATAATTTCGTTCATGAAATTCAGGACAGCAAAGTCAATCGCGGAATGTATGTGATCGGCCGCCCCTACTCCGAAGAGGAGGCGAACGAGACCGCGCGCCTGATGACGGTCGATGCCATCGCGGACGCCCTCTTCAAAGCAGATCTTGAATCCGGAAAGGTCAAGGAGAGTCAGCGGCAGGATCTTCATTTCTTCACGGAACATTATCTGAACAAGGCACATGCGCGGGCACGGGAAGCGCTTGTCAATCCGGAAAAATTCAGGAAACCACAGCAGAAATCTTCCGTTCGTCCGGAACATGCCATGAATGCCGGGGAAGAGGAAATGCGGAAGATCATGGAGTCGGGAAAACTCCCCGACGGCCGTGACATCCCCCCCGCCATGGCAGCGGCGATGCAGCAGATGGCTCCGAAACAGAACCGGTCCGGAACATCTCCGCGCGGAAGGGGACGTTTCCAGCGCCGTGTTCCGAAACCCAGACCGCAGCCGGAAGAGATCACGTTTCGAGCGAAAGCGGATCTTCTGAAATCGACCGAAGCGGAACTGGTCTCCATCCTCAATGCTTTTGCCGGAGGGTATCTGTCGCCCTCTCCCGGAGGCGATCCGGTGCTGAATCCGGATACGGTGCCGAAAGGGAAGAATCTCTATGGAATTGATCCGGAACGCACGACGAAGAAAGAGAGCTACGCGGTCGGGAAACAGCTTGCGGAGGCGCTGATCGAAGCCCGGAAAAAAGCGACGGGAAAGTATCCGAAAAAGGTCGGCTTCTCTCTGTGGGGCGGTGAATTCATCCGGACCCAGGGGGTCAACATTGCGGAAATCTTCTCGCTGCTCGGAGTGGAACCGGTCTGGGATTCCCGCGGGAGAGTGCAGGATGTGAGATTGATCCCGATGTCGGAGCTGAAACGTCCGCGCATCGACGTGGTCGTGCAGACTTCCGGACAGTTCCGCGGCGCGGCGACCAGCCGGATGAAGCTCATTGACAAGGCGGTGCGGCTCGCATCGACCGATCCGGATGGAGAATTCGGCAACTTCGTCCGGGAAGGTTCCATGGAGATCGTCAAGGCGCTGATCGCAGCGGGGATGTCGCCTGAAAAGGCCAGATCGCTCAGCAATGCGCGTCTGTTCGGCGGAGTCAACGGGAACTTCGGCACCGGGATCACGGGAATGGTTCAGAACAGCGGCAAATGGGAGGATACCAAAGGAATAGCCGAAGTCTATCTCAACAACATGGGCGCGCTCTATACGGATGAGCACTGGGGAGAACATGTGCCGGGGGTGTTCAAGGCGGCGCTTGCGAATACGGATGCTGTGGTGCAGTCGCGTTCCTCCAACAGCTGGGGACCGCTCTCGCTGGATCATGTTTATGAATTCACCGGCGGACTCAGTCTCGCGGTGCGCCATGTGACGGGGAAGGATCCGGGAGCCTATTTCAACGATCTGCGCACACCGGGCCGCGCGAAAGTCCAGGAAGCCGGAGAAGCCGCTATGGTCGAAGCAAGAAGCACCGTGCTCAATCCGAAGTACATCTCTGAAATGATGAAGGAAGGCGCTTCCGCAACAGGAAGTTTTGTGGAAGTGTTTCACAATACCTTCGGATGGGAAGTCATGAAGCCGGATCTTCTTGAGGATCACCTCTGGCAGGAGTATAAGGAGGTCTATGTGGATGACAAGCTCAAGCTCGATATCCGGAAGTATTTTGAGAAAAACAATCCGGCGGCTCTCCAGGAGATGACCGCGGTCATGCTCGAAGCTGTCAGAAAAGGATATTGGAACGCTGATCCGGAGACGATCCGTCAGATTGCCGAAACTCATACGGAACTGATGAAAAAGTTCGATCTGCCTCCGCACAGGAATGAAAAACTGCGCGAAATGATTAAAAATCATCTGAAAGATCCGGAATTGCGGAAAGCCTATCAGCAGCAGGTCGAAAAACTGCTCGAACGCCAGCGGAAACAGGCGGAGGAACAGAAAAAAATCGAGGAAGAAGTCTCCGGACAGAAACTGAAAGAACAGACCCTCGAACCTCAGGAAAAGACGAAGCCGAATCAGAAAGCGGTTTTCTTTACCATTCTCGGAATTGTTCTTCTTGCTGTCTTCGCGGTTGTTGTCGGAAGCCGCAGAAAGGAAAAAGCAGAATAACAAATCTGTCGCAAGGAAGAGAGACCCGATCCCGGTGCTGTCCGCCGGGGTCGGGTTGTTTTTTCTTTCCGGGATTCTTCTCCGGACTCAGAACACTGCAATAGCAATGTTTTTTGCCGGGAGAAGGAAGCGGATGCCATCCGGGCACATCTCAAAGGGAAGCGGTGTTCCATTTCCGCCATGGAAGAGTTTGACCTCTTTCCCTTTCGGCACGGAAAGCGTTTTCTTTACCGGGGTGGATTGGGGATTGGCGATGATTCCCAGTCCGTGTCCGTCGGCGAAAGTCACGGTATAGCCGGACTGATCCGCTTCTGCCCGGAATGCGGAGGGGGCGGTACCCGGTCCGACCCAGTAGGCGAAGGAGAAGCGTTCGCCCTGCCGGACTTTTCGATTCAGCGGAACTGGCATGATCGCCGCAGGCTTGTTATTGTGTCCGCCGGTGCCGATTCGGGCTTCGCCCATGCTGGAATCCAGAATTCTGGATTTCAGACCGCCGATGAGAAATTCATTTTTACCGGTTTTCCTCAGATAGTGTTTGACAAAGGAGACTTCACCCGTAAGAGAGTCGATCCATTCCGTTTCTTTTGTCGCCTGAGCCGAGATCATTCCGAACATGCCGTCCCGGTCCGCAGCGAGAATCTGGGTGATTTCCCACGGCTGATCCGCATCCGGCATATTGACTGTTCCGGTGTTTTCCTGCGGGACATACCGGATCAGCATGGCGGCGGAGCGTCCGGGAACCTGAGTCTGGAGACAGAGTGTTTTTTTCGATTCCGTATTGGCAAGGAAGAGCGGACGCTTTCCGCGCGGCTGGATTTTGAGATTCGCTCCGTCCATTCCTCCGTCAAATGCTCCGATGGTATCCGCGCGGCTGATGAGACCTCCGGAAAAATGATTCCGCATAGCCC
>CALXMJ010000050.1 GCA_944389445.1 uncultured Victivallales bacterium
ATTTTCTGATTCTGCGGCACGGAATGGTCGGAAAACTCCTTTTCCCAGACTTCGTCGAGCCACTTCCGGCGCAACTCCCGGAACAGATTCACGCAGGGATCCACTTTTCCGGCAAAAAAGTTGTCCGGTTCCGGCGCAATCCGCGCTTTCGTGCAGACCAGATGAAGCAGAAATGCCTTTGTCAAGACATGTTCCTCCTGCGGATTTTCTCTGCAATGTGCTTCAAAAAGCGTTCGGATTCCGTCCTCGTCCAAACCGCTTTCCGGATCGTAGACAACATGTTCATACTGTTTTTCCAGACGTTTCCTGGCTGAATCAAATGATTCCATATTCTACTCCTTCCGGGAAAAGAAATCCTGTCTCAATTCAATGCTGTTCCGTCATTCGGATATACGCTTCAAAATAACGTTTTCCCAACTCCCGTGCGGAAGCGGCGGAGAAATGCAGTCCATCGCCCTTGTGCGTCAGGCCTTCCGCGGAGACCCATCCCATATCCGGAAGTTCGGAAACGACGCGCCGGATATCGGCGTCGATCTGCGGAAAATCGTATGGTCCGCCCTTCAGGTAATGTCCCAGTTCACCGCAGAGGAACGGAACGCCGGAAAGCGCTAAATCTTCACGAAAGTTCCGGATGACCTCTTTCAAATCGTCCGCATAACGGAGATTTTTCAGTTTGGCATCGGTCTCTCCCTGATGCCAGAGCACCACGGCAAACCGGTCGCCTTGTTCCAATGCGGCTTTTGCACGCCGGACGGCATCGTCATATGGCCGCTCATTCTCATTCCAGGGCGAATGAGCGCCCCGTTTCCAGGCGGAGATCGGCGTTCCGCCGACCGCAACCGGAACAAGACCGACCGTGCATCCCGGATTGGCTTCCAGCAGAAGCCGTCCGAACGTACGGCCCGGCCCGACTCCCGCGAACGGACGATCTGCGGTTACCGGTTCGATGGCGGGCACCCATTTCAGTTCGCGATTCATCATCATCAGGCCTGGAATTTCCTCCCGGTCCTCCGTGTCCACCTCTCCGCGTCCGGCCATGTTGGACTGCCCTGCAAGAAGTACAAGAATTCTCTTTCCCTTTGCTTTCATGCTGTAATACCTTTATTTTTTTGAAATACCATTTGTTTCACTGCCTTTTATTATAACCGATCCGAAAGGAAAAAGGAATGCACGAATCATACAAAATATTATGATTTTGTGATATTCCCCTGCGGAACCGCATTTGAAAACATGCGGAAAAGAGGTATAGTGAAAAAAGGAGGCCGCCTTATATGTCTGTGGAGGACAAAAAACAAATTTACCGTCTGGCCGACCGTCTGACCATGCGGTTTCACCATTTTGCAAAGGGAACCTATCCGTGTTTTTCCACTTCCGGATTCACGGTCAATCGGTTGATTCTGATTCTGGAGAATCCTGCCGGAGAGGAGAATTACATTGAAGATGCCGCGGAAAGGCATGTCATGCGTCCGGGGGCTTTCTGTCTGGTTCCCGCATTTCATCATGTCACCTTCCATTTTGACGATGCGGTCCGTTTTTTTTCCATCCATTTCAATCTGGAACTATTTCCGGGAGTTGACATGTTTTCCCGGCAGGAAAAGATCTTCGGAGGATTTGCTCCGGATGTTTCGGCGCAAGCGGAAAAAGCGTTCTCCAATGTCCGGGAGGCGGCCGCCGCGGTGGAACTGCACGCGCTGACATTTGAAATCGTTTCCCTGTGCCTCGAACAAATGGAGGCGGGCGGCCTGGAACTCGCCTCGAAATTCGGCCCTTATCAGAAAATCATCGACCATATTGCAACCCACTGCACAGCTCTTGTCTCCGTGGAAGAGCTTGCCGAGCTCATGAACATGCGCCGCGATGTCTTTACAAGAAAATTTACTGCCGATACCGGAATTTCTCCGAAGCGTTTTTACCATCGCCTTCTCATTGACAGGGCATCAAAACTCCTGCAGCAGCCGGGCATTACCTCCCGGGAAGTGGCACTGGAACTGAAATTCAGCAGCGAATATTATTTTTCCCGTTTTTTCAAACAGCATCTGGGGATTTCCCCGCACCGTTTTCAGCAGCAGTACCGGCTCCGGAGAAAATCATGACTATGCGGAAAATCCTCATGATTTTTCTTTTTTCCCTCATTCCTTTTTCCTGTTTTTATGCTATAATCAGCTTTATTAAACTGAAAGGAGTTTTTCCATGAGAAGTGAATCCGTTCGTTATCCTGCGTATCCTCTTGTGGTCCACGATCCGTATTTCTCCATCTGGTCCCGGACCGACCGCCTTTCCGATTCCTTCACCTGCCATTGGACGGGAACAGGCCAGACCCTTGCCGGACTCCTCCGCGTTGACGGCAGGCCGTTCTGTTTTCTGAGCGATATCCCCGGTGCGCCGAAAATGAATCAGACCTCTGTCCGCGTCCTGCCGACCCGCACGATCTATGTCTTTGAGGACGCCGGTATCCGTTTTACTCTGACATTCCTGACTCCCGCTCTGCTTCATAAACTCCATGTGCTCTCGCGCCCGGTCACCTACCTCTGCTTCGACGCCGAATCCATCGACGGCAAAACACACGATCTCGCCGTCTATTTCGACGCGGACGGCGCAATCGCCGTCAACGAACCCACCGACAAGATCACCTGGAGCCGCTATCGTCATTGCGATCTGGATCTGATGTGCGCCGGTTCCGCCGAACAGAAAATTCTCGGCAGAGCAGGAGACAATCTGCGGATCGACTGGGGGTATCTCTATCTCGGCGTTCCCCTTGAGTTCCATCCAACGACCGCTCTGGAGTCGAACCGCATTACCCGGAACCAGTTCATTTCCTCAGGAACCATCCCGCAAACCGACAACCTCAATATGCCGCAGGCCGCAAGAATCGAATGGCTCTGCATGGCGGCGATCCTTCCGATGAAAGCCGAACCGGGGAAAATAAATTCAACTTATGCGCTTCTTGCCTACAATGACGTCCTTGCCATCGAATACCTCAACCGCAAGCTCCCCGGCTACTGGACCATGGAGACCCCCTCGTTTGCAGAACTTCTTTCCATTGCGGTCCGGGAAAAGAATGCGCTGGCGGAGGAGTGCGCCCGGTATGATGCGGAACTGATGGAAGATGCGGAACGTCTTGGCGGAAAAGAATATGCGGATCTCTGCGCCGGAGCCTTCCGGCAGGCGGTCGGGGCACATAAACTGGTTGCCGATCTCGACGGCACCCCGCTCTTTTTCTCCAAAGAGAACTTCTCGAACGGCTGTATTGCCACGGTCGATGTCACCTATCCCTCGGCTCCGCTTTTCCTTCTCTGCCAGCCGGCGCTGGTGAAAGGAATGCTGATCCCGATTCTGGAATATGCCTCCACCCGCAAATGGAAATTCCCGTTCGCCCCGCACGATCTCGGGACCTATCCGCTGGCAAACAGCCAGATCTACGGCGGCGGAGAACACACCGAACAGAATCAGATGCCGGTGGAGGAGTGCGGCAACATGCTGATCCTCGCCGCCGCCCTCGCAAAGTTCCATCACGATACGGCGTTCATTCAGAAATACTGGAACAAACTCAGTCAGTGGGCGGAATACCTGCTGGAAAAAGGGTATGATCCGGAAAATCAGCTCTGCACGGATGATTTCGCAGGACATCTCGCTCACAATACGAATCTTTCCATCAAAGCGATCGTCGCACTGGGCGGTTATGCGCTCATGGCGGACCTGATCGGAGAGACGCTCACAGCAAAGCGGTATGCGGAAACAGCCCTCAACTGCGCACAACGGTGGGTCTCGGACGCCGACGACGGAGAGTGCTTCCGTCTGGCATTCGACCGGAAAGGAAGCTGGAGCCAGAAATACAATCTCATCTGGGACCGCCTTCTCGGACTCGGGCTCTTCCCGGCATCGGTGGCGGAAAAGGAACTCGCACATTACCGGAAGGTCCAGAACAAGTACGGCCTTCCGCTGGACAGCCGTAAAACCTATACCAAAATCGACTGGATTCTCTGGTCCGCCACACTCACCGGAAACGACGACGATTTCAAAGCGCTTGTCGCCCCCGTTCACCGCTGGATGACGGAAACCGTCTCCCGCGTCCCGATGACCGACTGGTATGAGACCGTCGAAGACGGACGCAAGGTCGGTTTTCAGGCGCGGTCCGTGGTCGGCGGTCTCTTCATCCGTCTTCTCGCCGATGACTCGGTCCGGGAAAAATGGATGAAAAAACTCAACATCTGATACTGCGCATTCAAACCCGATGGAGCTAAAATGAAAACGATCTATTTCAACGAGGACAACGAACATTTTTATGCGTGCCACCCCGCATCCGACATGACGGAGGAGGGCTTGCGTGCTCTCGTCGATTCCTACGCCGAAACCGGAGCCGTAAAAGGCATTCTCTTCTGCACGAATCTCCAGCGGGCGCTGTTTGACAGCCGCGTCTGGGAACGGTTCCGCGACATCGAAACCACCGGTCCGCTTCCCTACGCAGACAATCTGCGGCTGCTTTCAGAACGCGGAATCGATCAGTTTTCCGTCTGGCTGAACCGCTGCTCCGAGCTCGGAATAGAGGGCTGGCTTTCCATGCGCATGAACGATTCCCACGGACTCAAGGAAGCGCGGAACAATATGACTGAATCGCGTCTCGCTCTCTGGCCGAGCCGGAAATGGCGTGAGAATCCGCAGCTCCGCCGGGCGCCGTACCGTTCCGAACGCAGCTGGGAAGGTTCCTACAACTATCTTCTGCCCGAGGTACGGGAGCATCATCTGGCGCTGGTCGCGGAACTGCTCGAACGATACGATCTCTTCGGACTGGAACTCGACTGGATGCGATGGGGAATGATGTTCCCGCCCGGATTCGAACGGGAGGGACAGGCGGTGCTGACGGAATTTGTCAAGGAGGTGCGCCGTCTGGCGGATCAGGCGGAAGCGCGTCTGGGGCATCCGGTCCGATTGGCGCACCGTCTCCCCGCGCATCCGGAATCCTGTCTGAATTTCGGATACGACGTCATCGCCTGGGGAGAGGCAGGATGTGTCGACATGGTCACGCTTTCCTCCTTCCTGAACTGCAATTCCATGGATCCGCCGGTTGCCCTCTGGCGGAAAATGCTCCCGAAGGGAACCGCCATCAGCTACTATGCGGAACCGGCAACGGTTCCCTGTCCCCGTCCGGGCGCTGTCGTCATCCGCGATGAGATCATGCTTGCCGCCGCTTCTGCCGCGTTCTCCTGCGGAGCCGATCACATCTATCTCTTTAACGAATGCTATCGCGAAAGCGAAGACCTGCCCCGTCTTCAGCATCTGATGAAAGCGATGTCGGACCCGGATGCGCTGAAACGGGAAATCCGTCTGTTTACTGTCACCTACACCCCGGCGGTCATTCCGGGGGAATCCAACCGCACGGTTCTTCCCGTTCCGCTGAGTCAGGAGGGAATGGGATACGATCTCGGACGCATGGAAGACAACATCACTCTTCGTCTTCCCGCAGGAAAAACGGATGCGGATACACTCTGTTACCTGCGGCTCGGATTTTCCGGAGAGACGCCGATGGATGCTCTGGAGGGAGTGCCGGTCCGCGTGAATACCGTCCCGGTCGAACGGACGGACTGGCCGGACGCTTCGGCATTTCCCGCGGGGCGCTCCTTTTATACGTCGTATCCGTTCCTGCCACCGGAAGCCGCGTACTCGCTGGCCTGGAAGGTGCCAGCAGGTCTGCTGCATGAAACCTTCAATGCCGTGGAAATCCTCCCTCCGCATATCGAAGGGAAAATTGTCTGGGCGGATCTTCTGCTCCTGCCCGGAAAAAAAGGAATGTAAGGAGCTCCCGTACTGGGTTCCGGCGGATCATTCCTCCGCACGCTGGAAGAGCAGCTGAACCTTCCGCGTGCGGGGACCATCGTATTCGCAGAAATAGACCCCCTGCCAGGTCCCGAGGGAGAGAGAGCCGTTGCGGATCGGCAGCGCCAGGGAAAATCCGGTCAGGATCGCTTTCAGATGGGCGGCGCTGTTGCCTTCGCAGTGCTGATAGCAGAGTTCGTTCTGCGGAATCAGCGAGGAGAGTTTGGCAAGAACATCATGCTTGACATCCGGATCGGCGTTCTCGTTGACCGTGATTCCGGCGGTCGTATGGGGACAGAAAATATGGCAGATTCCACATGCGATTTCCCGGGGAATACGCTCATTGATCTGTGCTGTAATGTCCTGAATTTCGCAGGTTCGACTGGTTCTGATTGAGAATTCCGGCATGGTGCGCCTCCTTTCCGGCTGATCGGGTTCTCTGGAAATATACAGACCCTCCGGAAAAAATCAATCGTTTTCCGGAGGGAAGCCTTCTGCGGATGTTCTCAGAGAGAAAACAGTCCCATCAGCGTCTGCCGCGATGCGGTGGCGGCGGAGGCGGTCCTGGACGATACGGGCCGGGGCGATACGGGCCGGGGCGAACCACCACCGGAGCCGGCTGCGTATAAATCACCGTTGTCTGCGGATACACCACGGCGGGCTGCTCATAGACTACGGCGGGCTGCTGAACAACCACGGGAGCCGTCTCGCGCACCACAACCGCCGGAGGTGCAATCACGCTCTTGACCAGATCCACAATCTGAGTAGCGAGAACCACTCCATCGCTGCCTCCGTGGTGACGGGGAGGCGGCGGACCGCCGTGAGGCCCCGCCAGAACACTTCCCGTCATAATGACTCCGCATGCCGCCATCAGAAGAAATTTTACAGCATCCATGATACACACTCCTTTTTCTTTGGTTTGGTTGGCGCAGTCGTTTTTGTTCCTGCGTTGACCATATAACGCGGAAAAAGAAATTTTATTGTTTGAAATAATAAATATTTCTTAATAATTCTGTAAACTAAGTTTTCCTCTGCTGTTTTTGTGCACTTCTCCGGAATCCGTATCTACTGGACTTCGGTTACGGTAATGTTTTTAAATAACACTCTGCCGGTTCCCTGCTCCAGCCCGTAGATCAGGCAGAATTTTGCGCCCTGGGGAAGACGATAGGTAAATGAACATTTTCTCCAGTCGAATTTTCCCGCACCGACTTGGCAGGCGGGCCATTGGGTCTTTTCGCCCGAGACGGGGACAAAACCGCCGAATTTGATATTTTTCACCTGATCCGAGTGCTCCAGCCGAATCATTCCTTCAAAGAGATAGGTTTTTCCGGGTTCCAGCTTCAGCCAGC
>CALXMJ010000051.1 GCA_944389445.1 uncultured Victivallales bacterium
GTTCCTTCTGGAAGTGCAGATCGGTTTTCTGCTGTTTGACTACGGTGTCGAACGCATATTGGAGCTGTTCCCAGGAGAGTGTCAGATTGCGGTGCTTTCCCGGAAACACGCGGATGACGGCGCGGAACGGTTCCGATCGTTCGAAGACTCCTTTGTCTCCGGCGAAGACCCGGGTGAATCCGAGCGCGGGAGCTTTTTCCGGCGAATCGGGCGGGGGCAGGGGCCCGGAAAGGTCGTGATTGGTTTCATAGCGCAAATTGCCGTCTGCGGCGATTTTTCCATCGGGGGCGGCAAGCTGGTAGCGGATCCAGTAATTCCCCGGGGGGCCGAGCGGAAGAATCAGTTTTCGGCGTCGGCTTGCAGGATCCTCCGGGTTGTAGCGGATGGTCTCCCGGACGGTCCGGATGACGTTCCCCTGAAACTGGTTCCGGATTTCCGCAGTCAGCCGATAGGTCCCCGGAGCGGTGCAGAAGGCGTCCGCATAGGCAAAGAGTTCTTCCGGCGTGTTGATGGCTCCGACAGCTTCCGCTTTTCCCAGATGCACGATTCCGGATTTTTTCCCGAATTCACTTTTGTTGACGAGAAGTTTGAAGCCGAGGAATTCGATGTTTCCGTCGGGGAGTCCGTTGCCGTTTCCTCCCAGCGATTCTCCGACTCCGAAGGTTTTTCCTCCGGCTTCCCCGGCGAAGAAGTGGTTGGTTTCAAAGACGCTCCAGTTTTTCGTCCCGGCTTTGAGATGGTCGCCTTCGAGCGGGAAATACCAGAGAAGTTCTCCGGTCGAATCCCGCAGCAGAGGGCAGAGTGTGACATTTTCCTTGTTGCGCAGAGTGTTGATGACAACTCCGGAGGCTTCGAAGCGGATCCGGAATGCATCCTCCGGCAGAGAAACCGGTTTCTGAAGCAGGAGATCCGCAACGGCCTGTTTCTGATCAACGTGTCCGCAGAGAACGCTCTTCCGGATATTCAAATCGTAGTGGATGGCGAAAATTCCGTTGTTCTGTTCCAGGCGGACCCGGTCGCCGGACTCCGCATGGATTTTCCATTGATCCGGAGCGGCAGGCAGAGCGAGTTCTCCGGCGCAGGCGGAGAATCCAAGGAGGAGCCCCGTGAGGACCTCTGTTTTTTTCCATGAAAGAAGTTTCATTTTGTCTCCTCGTTTTCCGCGATGACACCGGAGCAGTAGAGCAGGTGGGGGTATTCCGCTTTGCCGAGCACGGTGTAGCGTCCGCGGGCGGAGAGAACGGTTTTGCCGTCGCGGAGAAGGGCGAATTCCGGAACGAAGGTTTTGTCTTTCGGCATCGGGACCTTGAAGGAGGTGATCCCGGCTGGGGCGTCCTTTGTGTAAAGTTTTCCGTCGATCCGGATTGTGAGGCGCCCGGGCGCCTTCAGGAAGGCGAGAAGTTCAATGTCGTTGTATGCCTTGCCGCGTGAGACTTTCCATTTGACGCCCTTGTTCTGCTGGACGTCAAAATGATTCCGGCGGTAGCACCAGTAGAGTCTGTCCTGTATGATTTCGGGCTGTCTGCCTGTTTTGAACCACTGGGTGTAGTAGGCGTTCAGATCATACGGAGCGAAACCGATATGAGTGGAAGGTGCCATGGCCTGTTCGGAATAGTCGCTCCATGTGTTGAGAATTGCCCAGTCGGCCTTGTCGGCGATGGCCTGATCCCAGAGTCCGCGCAGCAGGGCGGTGTTCTGCGATTCATAGAGATGGCTTCCGCGGGTTCGGATATCCTGCATGACGATCGGAACGGCGGCGATTTTCGTCAGCGGACGGACCGACCCTGTCCAGTTGTAGCGGCCCGGTTCGCGGGGGCCCCAGTTGGTCATTCCATAGCAGATTTCCGAAAATTCCTTCAGTCTTCCCGTGCTGTTGAACTGGGCGAAGAGAGCGATCGGTGTTCCTTTCTGTTCGAGAATCCGCATGACTTTTTTCCACCACTCCACGCTGTGGCGTTCGGTGAGCCACATGCTGAAGACGACTTTTCCATCCGGGGTCCGGAGCGCGGCGGGATGTTTCAGAACGCGCCGGACAACTTCCGAATCCGCGTATTTTTCCGGAGAACAGCCTTCGTCCGATTCTCCGTTTGTGCCGCTTCGGGAACTTGGCGAGTAGATGGCGGGAATGATTTTGAAATTCGGAAAATGTTTCTGAGCGGCATCCATCAGAGCAAAGGACTTGTTTGTGAAAAAGAGCTGGCCGCCGGCCTGTTTCGGATGGCTCTGAAAGTCGCAGATGAAGCCGTCCGCACCCATTTTCGAGGCGAGGCGGATCTCTTCTTTCATTTCTTTTGCCCGCATGGCTTCTTTGCTCAGACCGGGATTCATGGGCGGGCGAGGATAGGGACGGTACAGCAGTTCGGTTCCGGCCCCTTTGCGGTCTTTTTTGAGATTATGAGTGGGATTCAGCATGGTTCTGGTCAGCCAGGAAAGTCCGGGATCGCTGTCGTCCCATCCTGAGGTGTAGATCGGATAGTGGTAGATGTAGACTTTGCGCTTTGAGGCATACATGGCATTGCGGTCGATCGGACGGAAGGGGAGCCATGCGGTGCGGTCCGCGTCGACTTTGCCCGCCATGCAGATGTTGTCGAGCATCCATGATCCCGTGGCGGAGTCAGGCGCGGAGCTGAAAAAGGAGAGACGGCGGATGGCATCGGGCCGGGAGACGTTCTCCGTTGTCAGGAAAAATCTTTTTCTGTCCCTGACTCGAACCTGATAGGGATTTGCAAACGCTCCGCGGAAATCAAAAACGGAGATCGCGGCATGTTCTCCCGAAAGTCTGACGGCAATATGATACCAGATTCCCGGTTCCAGATTCGTCAGGGCTTTCCGTGTTCCGGAGGGCGTTTGCAGAGAGATTTTTCCGTTTTCCCCGAGATGAAGCAGGAGGGCTTTTCCGTTTTTTCCATCGTCAAGAGAACAGACGGCATTGAGTCCGCTTCCCTGCTTCGGCTGTGTGTATAGAAAATCGAATCCGAGATAGACATCGCCTTTCGGGGGCGCGCTGAAACGGCAGGATATCCCGGCGTTTTTTCCGGCGTTTGCGCTTTCATCCTTCAGGAGAAGGCCTTTTCCGGTATCCTTGTTCCCGGCGAAGGGGGATTCCGCATCCGGAGAGAGCGAAAGCGTAAGACCATCCGCGCTCTTTCCCATGCGGTTCCATGGATAGGGAGGAAAGAAGTTCGCCTGATATTCATCGAAGCGATCAATCGGCAGCTGCTCCACGGAGCGCAGATCGTTCTGTGCGGAGAGCAGAGCAAGAACGCCGCTGAAGAGAGCCGTGGTCAACAGGTAAGAGATTTTCATGAGAGTGGTTCCTTTTGTTGATTAGAGTCCGCTGAAATGCTGTGTACGGAGAGTGGTATTGTTCTTCCAGAGCAGAAATGTGCCGGAAGCGACCGTCTGGGCGTGCCCGTCCAGAAAACTCAGGTTGATTCCTGTATTGGAATTATGACGCATCCAGTAGGAGAAATGTCCCGGTGCAGCGGCCTCAACAGGTGGAACCGGGTTATCCGGGTGCAGATAAAGACAGCCGTTGTTTGCCGGATTCCCTCCCGTCAGTTCGAATTCATCGCCGGTACGTGCATCTCCGGTATAGATCAGAATGGAAGGCTGCTTGAATTTTGTGACTTTCGGTATATCGAGTACGTTAGTATTGGTTCTTCCCCGGAAAGCCCAGCCGTTGATTCCGATTCCGGCTTTTTGGCGGAAGACTTTGGGCGCCATAATATCTGTGTAGGGAACGAGAAGATCTTTTTCCGCGGATGCCGTTCCGGGACAATGCCAGAGATTTTCCTTTTTATTCAGGTAAATCGTGAGGTTTTTATACCATTCGGTATTGTTCGGTGGAATGCAGGTTGCCGGATGGTCGTCGTTTTCAGAGAGATACATCTGATTCGCATTGGAAATCTGCTTCATGTTGCTGATGCATTTTGCTGTGTTTGCCTTGTTACGAGCGCTGTTCAATGCCGGAAGAAGAAGCGAAGCAAGAATCGCAATAATAGCTATCACGATCAGAAGTTCTATCAATGTGAATTTTTTCCCTCCTGTAATCCTGCGAGGGCAGGATTCCGGCATTCCGACTTTCAAGATGCGCATTTGCTTCTCCTTGGATATTTTAATGATTGACAGCTTTTCCTGTTGATTCGAGTTTTGCGGCAGGGTCTGCCACATCGCGTTCATACTCGGCGGGGATGATGATTTTCTGTTCGGCAACTCCGGCATAGTGCATGTCGGTCAGGCGGATGATTGCCTGCGCGATGGCTTCGACATTGTATCCGACTCGCTCGACCGGCAGCACCGGAATCATCGGATCGGGGAAATTCGTATGGCAGACCAGTTTCAGTTCCTGCGGGACACGGATACCTGAAGCTATGACGGCGCGCTGAACCTGAGTCAGCAAATGATCGTCCGTGATATAGAATCCCTGCGGGCGGCGATCCGGTGGAAGCGAAAGCAGAAGTTTTGTAAAATTTTCTATGGCGAAATCGACATCTTTTGTGACTGGGACGAGCCATTCCCGACATGTCTGAAGACCTCCGTTTTCAACTTCCTTTTGAAAACAGGAAAGCTGAGGTACATTTCCTCTGGCTATGGCGGCGATCCGCTGAATGCCTTCCTGTTTGAAATACTTCACCGCAAGACGGACAGAGTGTTCCGGGGACAAATATATAGTCGATTGTTTCTTAATCGTCTTGGCAGAGGCGAAAAGAATACGCGGAATTTCCGGAAATTCATCAAGCAGACTCAGCAGATTTTTACTTTCCGGAATAAACGGGAAAAAGAGACTTGCCAGCATTTTCCGGCTCAGCTGATCCTGAAGTTCATGGTACTCCTCCTTCAGGGGAACCTGAAGAATCCGGCTCCGGAAAACGACGAATTCGTAATCGGAATGCGTCCGGTTGTAGCGCATCGCAGCCTGGTAGATTTTATGCCAGAATTCATTTTCGTTCTCATCCAGCCGGAATACCATGCCGATCCGGGTCCGGCAGGGAAGACGTTTGGAGACAAACGTGCCGCTCCGCTCCACGCTTACCGTGTAAAGGTCCCGTTTCAGATGATTCAGAACATAATGAAAAGTCGCCCTGCTGGCTTCATAGCGTTTGCTGAGCTCCTCATAGGTCGGAAAGCGTTCACCGGGTTTGAGTTTCCCGGAGATGATCTCGTTTTTCAATTCCTCTTCCAGCTGCAGCCGTTTTTTGCCGGACTTCAAGTCCACCATGAGCTGTCTCCAATATTGTGATATCAAAAATGAAATCTGTGATAGTGATTTTCTGTTTTAAAGTATAACACATTTTCAAAAAAAAGTCAATCCCCTGAAAAGAGGAAATTTGACATTTTTCTTTTCCGAAGGGAAAAGAGGGGAGGTGGATCAGCAGCCGGACAGGATTCCGGAGTCGTCCATGCCGGAGATCACGGTCCGGATCAGTTCGCCGGGATGGAGTCCTTTTCTCCGGACTCTGGTGCGGACATAGCTGCCGGTCCATCCTGTGCCGGAGTCTCCGGTACATTCTTCCGGGATGACGGTCTGCATGGAGCCGATCAGGGAGGATCGGAAGGCTGCGGACATTTCCTCCGCCAGTTTGTGAAGGCGGACGATCCGTTTTTCGACGCGGTCGCCGGGAACCCGCGGAGTCATGCAGGCGGCACGGGTCCCCTCGCGCGGCGAGAACGGGAACAGGTGCATGTTTGAAAATCCGATGGATTTCACGAAGGCGAAAGACTCCTCAAACAACTCGTCCGTCTCGCCCGGAAAGCCGATGATCAGATCCGTGCCGATGTGGATGTGCGGGACTTTTTTCCGTGCGTGGTCGACAAATTCCCGGTACATACCGGTCAGATAGTGACGGTTCATCGCTTTCAGGATCGTGTCCGATCCGTGCTGAAGCGAGGGATGGAGAAATTCGCAGATTTTTCCATTTGCGTCCGCCATGAGGTCGATGACGCGCAGGAGAATTTCCCCGGGCTCGGTGGAGCCGAGACGCAGCCGGAAGTCTCCTTTGACGGAAATCAGCTTTTCCAGAAGATCCGGCAGTCTGCGTCCTTCGCAGGAATAAGCGCAGATGTTGATTCCCGTCAGGGCAATCTCGCGGAAGCCGGCATCCAGAAGGCGTTTGAAGTCATCCATGGTCTCCTGGAAATCGCGGGAGCGTTCCCGTCCGCGGGCGAACGGAACGATGCAGTAGGAACAGAAGTTGTTGCAGCCCTCCTGAACTTTCAGATTCGCCCGGGACCGGTAGGGGAATTCCGAAAGGACATTTTCGGCGAACACGTTCTGTTCCAATGGAATGCGCAACGGCACGACGGTCGGAGACTGGAGGCGTCTTCCCCGCCGGAGAAGAAGTTCCCGGAGTTCCGGTTCCAGTTCTTTTTTGCCTTCGTTGGTCAGAATCAGGTCAATTCCGTCGATGGCATCGACTGCGGTCCGGTCAACGTCTGCGGCGCATCCGGTCAGAATGAGAATGGCATCCGGATGGCGCAGACGGAACTGACGCACCGTCTGTCTGCTCTTCCGCGCGGCGGTTGCTGTGACCGCACAGGAATTGATCAGAATGATGTCCGCTCCGGCGGGAGTGTAAGGGACCGGTTCGATGTTCATGCGCCGGAGACGTCCCGTCAACAGCGCCGAATCCGCCTGGTTCAGACGGCATCCCAGCGTGACAATGGCGGCGGTCAGAGCTTTCATGCGCGTTTCACTCCCCGGAACAGGCCGACGTCATAAGTGACGGAAAACGGCTTTGTCCCGCATTCCCGAATCAATGTTTTCAATACGGACGGCGGTGTTCCTGAATTGCCGCCGGAGGTTCCGTTCAGGCGCATTGCCTTCAATAAAGCATGGAACGAGGGATAACTCTCCCCGTAGGTGTGAACTTCTGTTTCAAGTACTTCAAAATCAGTGAGAAGTGCTTTTTTCACCGCTTCTTTTTCCGGCAGTTCCAGTCCATGATAGGCCATGCCGCTGCGATGGAATGTTTCCCGCATCTGCGGCAGGCTTGACGAAAGAGGAATGGAAATCAGCAGTTCTCCATTTTGTTTTAACGCTCCTGCAAGATTGGCAAACGCTTCCGGCAGATCCGCGCTCCATTGCAAGCTCAGCGAGGAGACCGCCAGATCGAATCCGGATTCCTCATAGGGCCGGTCGAAATCATGACAGGCAAAACGGATTGCCCCGTCCTCCGCGAAGCGGGATCGGCAGAAGGAGATCATGCCCGCGGAAAGATCCGTGGAGAAGATCGAAGCCGAAGGGAAAAGAGTTCTGAGACGGGCCGTCAGCAGTCCGGTTCCGCATCCGGCCTCCAGAATCCGGGCCGGTTCCGGGATTCTGCGGGAACGGAGGAAGAGGGCGAAATCGTCGGCGCTCCGCTTCTGGAAAAAAGTGAATTTCTCATAGGTCGATGCGGCACGGCTGAAGCTCCGCTCGACACGTTCCTTGCAGACGGTCATAAGACGGCCAGTTCCCTGAGTTTTTCCGTACACTCCAGCGGATGGTCCAGAATCATGAAATGTCCCCGGTCGTGGAAAGTATGGCGTACCGCCAGGCACTCTTCCGCTAAGATCCGGGACATTTCCGTATTCACGATCCGGTCCGCGTCCGCATCAAGCACAACGACGGGAATATCGGTCAGCAGGGGCAGAACCTGCCGGAGATCGGTTTCTTCAATCAGTTTCAATCCGTCGTCGAGCGCCTGCGGATTGAGACGTTCCGGGATCGTTCCCGAATATTTTTCCGGCATGGCGCACATTCGCAGAAACGATTTCAATACCGTCTGCGGACGGCTTTGCAGTCCGCTGCGCATGGACTCCAGGGCGGAGGGCTCCCAGCCGCATGGAAATGTCTCGTCGCGGACAAATTTCGGGAACGGATTGATCAGAATCAGACGGTGTACCGCGCCGAGGTTCTGCAGCGCGAGGCGCACGGCAAAGAGCGCACCCATGGAATGACCCACGATCACCGGGGGGATCTCCTCGTCGAACAGAGGGGTCTTCATCGGACTTTCCTCGTCCTCGAAAAAGCCGTAGTCGAAAATTTCGGCGGAAGCAAAGGTGGACTGCTCCAGCGAATTCCAGTAGAGTTCGCCGGGGACGCCCCATCCGGGAAATATGATGGCTTCCGGTCTGTCAGGATCGAATCTGTCCACTGCCGCGAACCTTGTATTTGTAGGAGGTGAGTTCGTTGAGTCCCATCGGACCGCGCGCGTGGAGCTTGTCGGTGCTGATGCCGATTTCCGCGCCGAATCCGAATTCTCCGCCGTCGGTGAAACGCGTTGAGGCGTTTGCATAGACCGTGGAGGAATCCACTTTGTGCAGGAATGTTTCCGCGTGTTCCGGAATTGTCGTCAGAATGGAATCGCTGTGTCCGGAACCGTATTTGTTGATGTGGTTGACCGCCTCGTCCAGACTCTTTACGACGCGTACTGCGAGTTTCAGGGCAAGATATTCGCAATACCAGTCCTCTTCGGTCGCGGGGATGGCGGCCGGGACATATTTCCGGAATGCTTCGTCCGCGTGAAATTCGACGTTTGCAAGACGTTTCGCGATCATCGGAGCAAACGTTTCCAGGGCCTTCTCATGTATCAGCAGCGTTTCCAGGGCGTTGCAGACGCCGGGCCGCTGGCATTTCGCGTTTTCGATGATGTCGCAGGCACGGTCGAAATCGCACTGTTCATCCACAAAGATGTGGCAAACGCCTTTGTAGTGTTTGATGACGGGCATGGTCGCCTGCTCCACTACAGCGCGGATCAGCCGTTCGCCGCCGCGCGGAATCACCAGATCGAGATAGCGGTCCATCTTGAGCAGCAGATTGACCGCCGCATGGTCGGTCCACGGCACCAGCTGGACGACGCCGTCCGGCAACCCGCACGCCACCGCCGCCCGGTTGAGCAGCCCGGCGAGGCAGAGGTTCGAGTGAAACGCCTCGCTGCCACCGCGCAGAATCACCGCGTTGCCGGCTTTCAGACAGATGCCGGCGGCGTCGACGGTCACGTTGGGCCGCGACTCATAGATGATGCCGATCACACCGATCGGAACGGAGATTTTGGTGATCTCAAGCCCGTTCGGGCGGACATTTTTCGACAGGATTCTCCCGACCGGGTCGTGCTGGGCGGCAACGGTGCGCAGCCCGTCGGCCATCCCCTGAATGCGGGCGTCGGTGAGGGTGAGCCGGTCGATCATCGCCGGAGCGATCCCCTTGGTGCGGGCGGCTTCGAGGTCGGTTGCGTTGGCCGCCAGAATCTCCGGACGGGCCGATTCAATTTCGCGCGCCATCTGTTCCAGACAGCGATTCTTTGCTTCGCTTGCCAGAGTGGCCAATGCGCGGGAGGCGGTTTTCGCTTTCGCGCCCATCGTCTCCAGCGTCTTCTTCATCACATCGGGTGTCACCGTCTCACTCACCGCGTTCCCTCCGGAAAATCCTCAATTGTCTGTCAGAATACACTCATTTTAAAATACAACAGTTTTGCCCCGGTTGCAAATCGCCGGAACGGGAATCTTGGGCAATCTTGAAAAAAACTCCGGAAAAAACTCTCCGGCGCCGTTTTTTTCCATCGAAAAGGATTGCAATTTTCCTGAAACGGGTTATGTTAATTTCCTTGTTTTATTTTTGTTAAAAAAACAGATCCTCATTTTCAAACAGGAGAAGAAATATGCCGGTTGATATTCTGGTCGGTACCCAGTGGGGTGACGAAGGCAAGGGAAAGCTCATCGACGTGCTCACCCGCGACGTCGATATGGTGGTGCGCTTTCAGGGCGGCAACAACGCCGGCCATACCGTCGAAATCGGCAGCGAACGTTATGTGCTCCACCTCGTGCCCTCCGGCATCTTCCGCAAAGGGGTCCGGTGCGTCATCGGCAACGGTCTGGTGGTCGACCCGGTCGCGCTGACCGAGGAGATGAAAGGGATCGCCGAAAAGGGTTTTGATGTTTCCGCAATCGAGCTCAGCAACCGCGCGCAACTGATCTTCGAATATCACAAGCGGGCCGACGTGCTCAACGAAGCCGGCGCCGGTTCGAAGAAGATCGGCACGACCAAGCGCGGCATCGGCCCGGCCTACGCCGACAAGATGCACCGCTGCGGCATCCGCGCGATCGACCTCACCGCGCCCGAACGGCTCGAACCGCAGTTCCGCACCGAAGCCGCCAAATACAACAAGCTCTTCTCCGAACACGGCATCGCGCAGCTCGACATCGACGCGGAGTGGGAGCGCGTCAAGGAGGCGGCCGCCTACCTCGCGCCCCGCGTCTGCGACACCGTCTATTCGATCAACGCCGCGCTCAAGGAAGGCAAGAAGATCCTCTGCGAAGGCGCGCAGGGCGCTCTGCTCGACATCGACCACGGCACCTACCCCTTCGTCACCAGCAGCAAC
>CALXMJ010000052.1 GCA_944389445.1 uncultured Victivallales bacterium
TATCGTAATCGGAAACATTACGGCGAAAAGCGATGATTCCAATACGGAAACACGAACGCCTGTGATCAAAATGCCCGAGATTTCCGTTCGTGAAATTGATACGAAAGTGAAAGTCTATGATGGAGAAACGGTCGTATTAGGCGGTATCCTTGATGACAAGACTTCAAGGGTGGATGACAAATATCCGTTCTTTGGCGATGTGCCGCTTCTGGGAAGACTGTTTTCCAGTCAGTCGAGCGCTGCTTCGAAAACGAATCTGATGATATTCGTCACTACAAGAATCATGAATCTTGATGGTGTTCCGGTGAAATCCAAAAACGATAACGGTCTTTTTGACTTCAACAGGTGATTATGATGATTGAATATATACGTTTGGAGGCCTCAATGCTTAAGATTCAACTTTCCAGAGTTTCCTCGGCATGTATGATTGGAATTTCTCTGATTGCCGCGGCATCTCTCAATGCACAGACTCCGTCAGAAGCATCTGTTAAAAACAATCCGGCGGATGCCGCTTACCGTACCGCCGCATCCAAATATCAGTTGGAGTTCGATATCACGGAACTCAGCGCGGATCAGCTTCGGGTGAAAGCCGATGAAGTCGGCCGGGAGGCGGCCAAAGCCTATCAGGGAGGGGAATATCAGAAAGCGATTGACCTCTATCTTCAGGCTATCAAGATCTTCGACAAACTCGGAAGCGATCCGACCGTTCTCAAGAAGAAGGAAAGCTGCAAACTTGCAATTTCGAAAGCGTATTATTACTGGGCAGAAAAACTCTATTTCGATGCGCAGGCTTCTGCTGATGCAAAACGTTATGATCAGGCAATCAAGCTGTGCGAAAACGCCGCTGAGATGTGGCCGGCTGCAAAAGGACGCATGGAGGAGGCGATCGCACGTTTCAAAAAGCTGAAAGCATCGGCGGAATATGAGGAAAAAGTTTCTCCGGATGTCGTCGATTCCGGACGGAATGCAAGACTTTACAGCATTGAAGTCCTCCTGAAACAAGGCGATGTCTTTTATGCCGATGCGCAGTGGGATAAAGCCAGAGATAAATATGAAGAGGTGATGTCGATAGATCCTTTCAATGTCAAGGCTATGGATGCTATCCGCAGAATCAATCTGAAATTGCTGGAGGCCGGCAAACGTCGTACCGGTGTCAGCAGAGCGGAATATATCGCGGAGACGGAATGGAAAATGTTGACTCCTCTGGTTCCCCGTATTTCTTCCGGACCGGCAAAAACGCAGGCAACGGAGGAACCCATTATAAAGGATGAACAGAAAAACTCCATTTACAATAAGTTAAAAAATATTATTATCGACAGAATTGATTTTGATGAAATTGAAGTCCCTGTCGTTTTGAGGCATTTGCGTCAGAGAAGCAAAGAGCTGGATCCGGATAAGGTCGGCGTGAATATTTTCCTTCTTCCCGAGGATCCGACCGCCGCGGAAAACGCAGCTAATGCAAGAAAGCAGAACAGTCCTGCCGCTGGTGGTGCTGAAGGGGATGCCGGTGCTTTACCGGAGGAGGAAGAAGCGGATTTTTCTTCCGGACGCAGAATTTCCGTCACGGCGGATTCCATTCCCCTGGGACAGGCCATCAGTTACATTTGCCGGACGGCAAATCTTCGAGTGAAGATTGAGAAATATGCTGTTGTTATCGCTCCTCCCGGGGTGCCTCTGGAACAGATGGAAACCAGAATTTATCCGATGGAGAAAGAGGTTGTCGACAGAAAGATTTCCAAGGCGACGGAAGGAAATGCCGATTCTTCCGGAGGAACGATGATTAATCCGCAGGATCTTTTCAGCAACGTTCCATTTGATCCGGGTTCCCAGGTCGTTTACGATCCCAGTATCAGCCGCTTGATTGTCACAAATACCGCGGAAAATCTTCAGAAGATTGAGGAGACGATCAAGGAGTTGAATGTGATTGACCCGCAGGTTCTGATCCAGACAAAGTTCGTTGAAGTCCATTTGAACGATTTGGAGGAACTTGGTTTTCAGTATTTGTTCTCCCGTCAGAATTCGAATGTCCAGTATGCCAAGGCGTCTGAGCTGATCGAATACAAGGCCGGGGATAAGCTCCCGGATTATGCGATCAATATTTATCAGCCGCAGACTTCCGGTTCCTCAGGACCTTCCTCCAAATGGTATCAGTACAGCGGGACCTTTACAAATGGTCAAAGCTCAGCGGCGGATTTGCCGAGTTCCTTCTATTATAAAAAGGCTCCTGTTCAAGACCGTTCTATCAGTTTTGGTCAGAACAGTCAGGTAGTTCGTTCCCTGCGGGATTCTCCGGGAAATGCAGATTTGCAGGATCAGCTTTTCGGTTTTACTCATTATAACAAATATGGATATAAGGTCCAGACGACGATCAATGCTCTTGACCAGGCGGATTCCGCGGATATGCTCGCATGTCCCAGAATTACAACAATGAACGGCTATGATGCCGTGATTGCCATGGTGACCGAACAGTACTTCCCCTCCGATTGGAATGAAGCGGAAATCGGAACCATTGCCGGTACCAACGGACAGTCCGTTCCGTTGTTTACGCCTTCCACCCCGGAATTCGACGATGCCGAACGTCTTGGAATCGAACTGCGCGTGAAACCGTATGTGGATGCGACCGACAATTATACCATTTCCTTGACAATGACTCCCATTATCAAAACTTTTGTTGAATGGGCTGATTACAGTTATGAACTTACAGTCGAGTCCAATGGTCAGTCGATTCCCTATGAAAATAAACTGCGCATGCCGGTGATTGAAGTGCGTTCCATTGATACCGCCGTGCAGTGCTATGACGGGGAAACGATCATTCTGGGCGGCGTCATCAAGGATTCCACTTCATCTTACGACGACCGCTATCCGATTCTCGGCAGCCTGCCTCTGGTTGGACGTCTTTTCCAGTCCAAATCCAAGGAGGCCGCCAAGGTTAATCTGCTGGTTTTCCTGACATGCCGTCTGATCAATCCTGACGGTTCGCCGGTCAGGGAAAGAGAAATGAGAGGTCTGCCTCCGTTCCGGCAGTAATCGAACGGTCATTTGTTTGAAGTGCAGCGGCTCTCAAAAATTTTGAGAGCCGTTTTTGTCTGGAAATAGATAGCGTGGGAGGTCTGCCGAATGAACCAGGAAAAACATAATTCCGCTATGATGATGGGAATCGGTTTCGATCATAAGGATGGACATAAACGAATCACAAAAGGAGAAAACTTCGTGCTCGTCGGCGGTTCAGAGGAGACGCATGAGCGGATGACTGAAACCGCAATCAAGGTGAATGAGAAACTTTCATCAAAGGGAAAAACTCTGGATACCATCAGCCGGGAGGAGTTTTTCGATATCGTATCGGAGTGTTCCGACAACTGACTTCGCTGCAAGTTTCTTCAGACAATGACTGGATTGCTGTTTGATGCAGGCAGAAACTGGGGAAGAGAGTATTTCTGCCCATCCGGCAACCGTCGGTATGATTCCGGTTGCTGTCTATTGGATTTTGCGGGGTACCGGGTTGTAAAATCCTGTTATGTCCGGAATATGATAGAGTCGATACAATCAATCTGAGCGGGGATAATGAACACTGTTATGGAGATTTTCGATACACATTTGCATCTTTCAGAAGAGCTGGATAATGATGAGCTTGTTCGCAGGGCATGGGATGCCGGTGTCCGGTATCTGCTTGTCTGCGGCGGTTCCTGGGAGGATTCTCTTCGCGCGCGGAAATTCGCTGAACATCTGCCGAATGTCTTCTTTGCCGCGGGAGTGCATCCGCATGAGGCAGATGGTTTTGACGGGAATACGGATGTATTCAGGCCATTTGCGGAAAGCCGGCGTTTTTGTGCCGTAGGTGAAATCGGAATTGACACCTATTACGGATTTTCCGGATTGGAGCAGCAGGAGAAAACCTTGCGTGAGATGCTGAATCTGGCTCGGGAATTTGCCGTCCCGGCAATCATTCACTGCCGGGCAGCCGAGGGATCATTGGATGCGTATGGGATCTGCTATCGGTATTTATCCGAATTCGCCGCACAGGGAGGGACTTTTGTCATCCACTGTTTTGCGGGAAATGTGGAATGGATGAAAAAATTTGCGGAACTTGGCGCCTTCTTCGGGGTTGGAGGAATGCTGACGTTTAAACGCTCAGATAACATCCGGGAAGTTGTAATGCAGATGCCTTCGGACCGGATTCTGCTGGAAACCGATGCTCCATATCTGGCTCCGGTTCCTTTTCGCGGAAAGCCGAATGTTCCGGAGTATCTGCCGCTGGTGGCATATAAACTTGCGGAGATGAAGGGAGTTCCCGCCGCGGAAATTGCGGAGCTTACCACCGGGAATGCCTTCCGGCTTTTCAAGCGGGCCAGGAGGTGAGCGCATGTCGGACGACTGGATCGACATTCAGAAGGATGACGCCCATATCGCACGGGAGCGCGCCAAGGCGCGCGAACTGCGCAAATCCGCATGGTGGAGGGGGATGCTTGACCGGGGAATCTGTCATTATTGCGGCAGGAAATTTCCTCCGGAAGAGCTGACAATGGATCATATTGTTCCGGTTGCGAGAGGCGGAAGAAGTGTTCGGGGGAATGTCGTGCCCTGCTGCAAGGAATGCAACAATGAGAAAAAATATCTGACTCCTGCTGAAATGATTATGAAAAAACTGGGATTGTAAGTATCATGAGCACCTGTGTCCAAATCAATCAGATTTCCAAGTCGTATGTCAAGGGGAAAACGGTTCTGAAGCCGATTGACCTGACAATCAATGCCGGCGAATTGTTCTTTCTGCTCGGGTCTTCCGGTTGCGGAAAATCGACTCTTCTGCGAATCATTGCCGGTCTTCTGGAGCCGGATTCGGGAACGATCCGCTTTAATGGAACGGATATCACGCATTTCCCGCCTGAAAAGCGCAAGGCTGCGATGGTGTTTCAGAATTATGCACTCTGGCCGCATATGGATGTCTTTGAAAATGTCGCATTCGGACTTCGTGTCCAGGGGGAGAAAAAAGCGGAGATCCGCGCCAAAGTGATGGAAGCTCTTGAACTGGTGCGTCTTTCCGATTGTTCCGATCGGAAGATTCAATCGCTTTCCGGCGGACAGCAGCAGCGTGTCGCTCTTGCGCGAGCTCTGGTGGTGAGACCTTCCGTACTTCTGCTTGATGAGCCGCTTTCGAATCTGGATGCTCGACTGCGCGATTCCATGCGCCTTGAGATTCGCCGGATCTGCAAGGAACGAGGCGTTACGGCAATTTATGTGACGCACGACCGCAAGGAAGCCCTCAGTATGGCGGACCGGATTGCCGTTCTGAATGGCGGAGAACTGGTTCAGCTGGGAACGCCGGAACAGGTGTATCGCCGTCCTGTCAATAACTTCGTCGCTGGTTTTCTCGGGGATGCGAATTTCATGAAAGGACAGGTTATTGCTCTGGATAAGGGAATCGCGGAGATCGAGTGCAGCTGCGGACGTCTCCGTGCATTCGCTTTCGGCAAACTGGCGATCGGCTCCACGGTAGAGATTATGATGCGTCCGGAGAATCTCTCGTTCGAGAAAACCGCTCCTGATGCAAACCGTATGGAATGTGTTCTGAAAGACGGATCTTTTCTTGGAGAACGTACGGAATGGCATCTTTTCTCTGTCAATGATCCCGTAATGGTGTTCGAAACGGCGTCCCCCGCCAGAAAGCCGGGACAGACGTATGAGCTTTTTATCCGTCCGGAACACATCATTGTCATGAACTGATCCCCTGTCCGGGTATTTCCGGGATGGGGGGATCAGGTATCTTTGTCTGCGTTCAGGCGTTTTTTCAGAATTCCAGAAGTGCCGCTCCCGGACACTCCAGGAGGAACCGCGCTGCGGTTTTCCCTTCGGGAGTGGTGGAAATGGTGACTTCGGATTCAGGCGCGGAGGAAAGATCGTTCCGGCTTTTCAGGTAAGTGATTTCCGACCGGCCGGGATAAGGATGACTTCCCAGCCGTTTCCATTCCTCGGCAATGTTGTTCTCTCTGGAATCAATCCGGAAAAGGATGGGGGAGGAATACCCGGCTGGCAGTTCCACACTGATCTCCATTGGTTCCGGATGGTTGTACGGGAGCGCTTCCGGATAGAGATAGACGAGTACTTTCCGCACTCCGGCCTCTTCGGTTGCAATCGCTCTGCGGAACGCGTCTCCCCCGGTACAGGCGTATCTCCCCAGTCACCCCCATGCCAGAAGTCAGGAGAGCAAAATTTTTGGTCGTGTTTTTTTGCCTTTGAATGCGTCAGGACGGATTTTTCGTCTTTGACCGGCAAGAGATGAGGGATTCCCGT
>CALXMJ010000053.1 GCA_944389445.1 uncultured Victivallales bacterium
GGAACGATTTCATCGGCAGTGATTCGCGGCGCTGGGACGACGCCGTCGGGGGCGGAGCCAACGGCTCCCCGACCGGCGGCTTCAACCGGAACGCCGATATCTACGGCAATATGTTCTTCTGTTCCAATGACGACGGAATCGAAATCGACGGAGGGCAATCCAACATTCTCGTCCACCGGAACCGGTTCGAATGCAATCTGGCGGGGATCAGCGCCGCGCCATGCATTGTCGGCCCCTCGTATCTCTACCGGAACCTGATGATTCATCCCGGCGACGAGTTCCGCCATGTCTCTGCCGGGATCAAGAATCTCTTCGGCGATCCGGGAACGGGAACAATTCATGCGTTCAACAATGTGACCTGGTCCATCGGCGGCGGACCTCCGGTTGCGAAAACGTGGCGGAACATCCGCTTCTATGGAATGAACAACATCATCGACGGCCGCGATGCGATTGTCAATCTGCAATCTCCCTGCATCATGGATTACAATGTGCGATGGTATCCGGACGCTTCCTCGCTTGCGTTCCGCAAAAAGAGAGTGAAGGAGCTCGGAATCGAGGCACATGGCATTTTCGGACAGCCGGTCTATCGCGATCCGGAAACGCAGGATTACCGTCTGGCGGAACATTCACCGGGCAGGCGGCACGGAGTGCGCATTCCGAATTTTATTGAGTTTGAAAAACCGGATGCCGGGGCGTATCCGGTTCCGGAACTGCCGGATCTTCCGGAGCGTCCGCTGCCGGTCTCGCTGGATCGTCAGCAGGTGATATTCGGGGGAAAACGCGAACCGGTGACCGTAAGGGCGAAAGCGCGGAACGGCTTTTCCGCCCCGTTCCGCATCCGGATCAATAACGGTGTGGACTGGTTCCGTGTTTCTCCGAGCGAGGGAGTTCTCAATGCGGAAACCGTGTTTACCGTGACGCTCCATCCGGAAAAGCTCCGGATGGCGAAGCGGTATTCGGGCGCGTTTTTGATCCGGTTCCCGAACGGGCTGAGCCGTCCGGTTACAGTGTATGCCGATCTGCGGAACGCACCGGAGCTGAAAGCGAAGGAAACGGCGGTCATCTGCGAGACCGCCGCAAAGGACCTGGAGAATGCCGGAGTCTATTCTGCGGAAGGCAATGCGCTTCTTCTCGACAAGCGGAGCCCGGAATCGGCGCTTCTCTGGAAATTCAATGTCCCGCGCGACGGCATTTACTATCTGTTCGGTCTCTGGCAGACGGACGGAATCGAACGCAATCTGTTCGAATTCTCCGTGGACGGCGATAAAGCGGATGTTCACCGGAATCCGATGATGGGCGGCAACAACAGCATCCGCAAGTGGCGCCATATCCGTCGCGGAGTTCCCGGAAAAGACAAGTATTTTGAGCTGTTCCGATTGAAAAAAGGAGTCCATGAACTCCGGATTTTCCCGAAGCGTCCGATGCGTCTGGAACGGCTCGGCATCACGGATACTCCGGGCGTATATTTCCGCTGAACCGCGCAGGAAGAGAATCCGCGCTCCCGGTGCTCAGACTTTGCCGGTGTCTCCGTCGGTTCCGCAGAGGAATCCGGGTGTGCGTGTTCTTATGCGTGACCTGTCGCTCCGCATACCGGCAAATCGGGGAGCCGGGAAAGCTGTCCGCTCCAGAGGGGAAATTGAGCGGACGCTCCCTGCGGAAAAAGATTCGCCGCGCCGGGAAAATTTCAGAAAAATTTTTCGGGATTTTTTCCTCCCTGCTATTGACAAATCACCCGGTCTAGATTATAATTTAAAATACAAATATATTTGTATTATCATATTTGTAACAGAGAAAGCAGGAAAATGGCGGCGGAGCGGAAAATACGGAGAATCACGTTGCGGGATGTGGCAATGAGCTGCAATCTCTCAGTGCCGACCGTCTCGCAGATTCTGAACAACCGCGCCTCGAATTTCAGTTCGGAGGAGACGCGCCGTCTGGTACGCGAGACTGCGGAGC
Organism: uncultured Victivallales bacterium; assembly: GCA_944389445.1. Taxonomy (GTDB): domain Bacteria; phylum Verrucomicrobiota; class Lentisphaeria; order Victivallales; family UBA1829; genus UBA1829. Next base: position 1,957 of record CALXMJ010000053.1, read on the forward strand.
GGCTCGGGTATCAGCCGAATCTCGGATACAAGCTCATGCATGGAATCAGCACCAAAACCGTGGCGCTGGTGATCGGCCATGCAAACATGAAAGATTTTGAATACATCCGCAAGTTCATTTTCCTGATTCTGGAACGGTTGAGCAGCGAAGGGTATTCCGTTTATATCGAAACAATGCCCGATGACTGGTCCAAAAGACATGATGCCATGCTGAATCTGATCCAGCGCGGAGCCGAACATTTCATTTCCATCGGGAAACCGTGCGAATGGGAGGATCTTGACGATCTCGAACAGCGGACGGGTATCACCATGATGACATTCAGTTCAGAGTACAGGAATACCGTCAATGTCAATGTGGAAAAAGGGATTTCTCTTCTGCTGGAACACTGTCTGGAACGGAAATGCAGGAAAATCCGGGCGATTACCTCATGGGACACGGCAAGATGCAATGCGCTTTCCAAGGTTCTGCATTTGAAAAAAGATGAATTGCAAACCATTGTGTATCCACTCCCGCCTCTCTCAGCGAAATCGCCGGAAAATCAGCTCGCGGAGCATATGGAACAGGGCTATGCCAAAACAAAGGAATTGTTTGAGAAAGAACCGGATACTGACGCCGTACTTTATCTTTCCGACTATTTTGCGATCGGCGGAGCCAATTATCTTCTGCAAACCGGACGCATCATCGGAAAAGATGTGCGTCTGATCGCCTTCAACAATACTCTTGCGGTTCAAGCATATCCGTATCCAATTTCCTCGGCATCGCTCAATGTGGAACAGGTTGTCAAAACCATCATTGAAAATTTTACGAACCGAAATGCCGGAATCTTCCAGGTGGATCCGGTTTTATATATCAGAGATTGAATCCAATTTTTGCATTCAAAGCATGAAAGGAAAACAAATGAAATCAAATCAGAGAGAATCCAGGAAGCGAATACTCTCACGAACGCTTGAATTTTTCACATTAATAGAACTTTTAGTTGTAATTGCAATCATTGCAATTCTTGCATCACTTCTTCTTCCCGCGTTGAATAAAGCGCGCGACAAGGCGCATGCGATCAGCTGTGCCAGCAATCTGAAACAGCAGGGGCTGGCATTCATTCAATACGGGAACGATTTCAACGACTGGATCTGTCAGGGTATGACTTATACCGCCCCGGGTAATTTCTGGTGGAGAAAACTTCAGCTTCTCGGATATACCGGGAAACCTGCCAGCAACAAACAGCAGGATGTGACCATCGGCCCGAAGGGAATCTTCTACTGTCCGGCGGATACAAATCCAATCAAAATGACTGCGGCACTGTCATGGAATGTCGAGGATATTGTCAGTTATACCATTAACTTAAACATCGCAACCGGATATTATCTCATTACCCCGGATGCGGTACCCGGATCGCGCTACAAAGAAAATCTCTACCGTTTCACCGATCTCCAGAAAATGCCGAAAAAGACCTCCGGGGCAGTTCTCGTAGCTGACGGACTGGGAGGAAACAACGGATACCAAACGGCTCCGCATGTAAATAAAACAAAAGACCCGTTTTCTTTAACAGAACCTCAATATGATATTCCGCTCCGCCATTTTCTGAGTGCGAACATGCTGTTTGCCGATGGACACGTCGGAATGGAAAAAGGTCCGCTCGGCCCTGCCGGAATCGAAACCCCTCTGCTGGATGTCTCAAGTTATAAAAAACGTTAAATCAGGAAGTCATCATGATGCTGAAATCTTTTCTTTCTCTTCTGCTGGCGTTCTCGTTTCTGCCGCTTCTTTCCGCGCTTGATCTGATGAACATGGAAAAGTGGACCGCGGGACGGGATATCAAAATCTCCAAGTTCAAAGAGCGCGACGGAGAACCGGTCATCCGGATCGAAATCCCGAAAACGGAGAAAAAAATCACTTATGCCGCCGTGAACTGCGTCTTCCCGAAAGCGGTTGATCTTTCTGAATTCAATCAGCTGGAAATGACGGTGAAAGCCTCGCGGAAGATCAAAGTTTCCATGCGCATCAACACCCGCGGCGGCGGCAACGTCTTTCCCGGATGGAGCCGACAGGATGCGGATTCCCTGCCGAAGCAATTCATCTTCCCAAGAAAAGAGATGAAAAATGATAAAAATCCGGATCTGAAAAAAGCGCTCTCCGTAACCTTCGGATTCGGACTCTGGCAGTACGATACGACCAGATTCCCGCTGGAAATCGAACTGCGCCAGGCCAAAGCCGTCGACCCCGCGGAACGGTTCCTGATTCCGCGCCCGACCGCCGGAACCATGATTGACGGTGCCTACAAAAAAGACTGGGGATATGAAAATGTTCTTTATCTCTGGACGCCTCCGGAGTTCATCCGCCTGTCCGGGAAGGATTCCGCCGTCGGGAAAACGGTTCCGGCGGAGGAGGAACTTTCCGGGAACTTCTCGTTCATGGCGGATGCGCGCAATTTCTATTTTCTCGCCGTCGTCGCCGACCGGACGCCGGGAGAGGGAAACAATCCTGCCGCACCATGGAAAAACGATTCCGTCTTTAAAAACAGCGGAAGAAAGAAAAGC
>CALXMJ010000054.1 GCA_944389445.1 uncultured Victivallales bacterium
GCGTTGCACGACCAGCGTCTCGCCGCTGGACCGCGACAAGGACACAGTCCTTGACCCGAGAAAAATGCTCGCGCATTTTTCCGCCCTTAAGAATAGATTCTTTGTCCCATGGTTTCGCGCATTCGCAGGGAGCCGTAAAGGACGGCAAATGCAAAAAGAGTCAGTACGGCGAAAAGTGCCAGATAAGATTCCCTTCCGTATACAAGCACGTTTCCGTTTCTGTGCGGAGGAAAGAGATTGATCAGAAATCCTGCCAGATTGCCGAACACGGCGACCGATAAATAAAAACTGAAATTCATAAAGCAGACCGCCGCACCTGTATTGTCTTCGGAATTTGTCTCGCGCAGCAGAGGAATCGTGATTGACGACATGCTTGCGGTCAGAGAAAAGAGACAGAGCAGAAGCGCGATGGCAGGAGTCCGCAGATCGAAGAACACCATTGCCGTGACGGCGAGGATCACTCCGGAGCAGATGATTCCCGCCAGACGGCAGAAAATTCTTCTTCTGTTTCCCGTCATGCGGCTGACCACGGCAAAGAGAACTCCCGAGATGGCGGAAATCGTTCCCATCAGCGAGAGAATCCATGCTGCCGATTCGGATTCCATGAAGCAGAAATCCTCCAGAAACTTTTTCCCGATGACGGTCTGCATTACATAATAAAGTCCGAAGTTGACTCCGCTGAAGAGAAACAGATCACAGTTGTGACGCGATTTCAGCACCGTTCCGAATTTCCGAAGCGAGACGGGAACTTCCCGGCGGACCGGCGGCAGCTTCAGAGTCGCTCCGGCGGCAAGAAAGAGCAGATAAAAAAGAACGGAGGCTCCACCGGTCAACAGAAGCATGTTCCGGAGCCCGATCGTTTCCACGCCGGCGACAAACGGTGCGTTCGCCATGATTCCTCCCGCATAGCCGACCATGATAATCAGCGAAAGAACGATGTTGTAGTTCCGGTCGAACAGACGCATTGTTTCCTTGATAAGACTCAGATAGAGCGCACTTGCTCCGAGGCCCGTCAGTGCCCGGCTGAAATAGAGCATGACAAGCGACTGTGAGAATGGAAACAGCAGAGACCCCGCACAAAACAGAAGTGCTCCCGTCATGATGATGCGTATTCCTCCATACCGGTCCACGAGAAGCCCGATGAAGAGCTGGTTCAGTGCGTAGACATACATGAAAGCCGATCCGAGCCCCGTGATGTACGGCGCTGAGACTTTCCATTGCTCCTGGAGCAGATTGAAGACGGCGCCGGGAATCGCGACACGCTGGACGTTGGCGAAAAAATAGAGCACTGTTCCGCAGACGAGCATTCCCGCCAGACGGAATCCGGCGGATGGAATGCGGTCAATGCTTCTCATTCTTCAGCGGTCCCGGATTGTCAGGACAACTTTGCCGATGTTCTCTCCGCGTTCGAGTACGGCATGTGCCTGTTCCGCCTCTCGGACGGGGAATCTCTTATAAATGACCGGGCGGATGAGGCCCGTTTCGATCGCGGGCCAGATGCGTTCTTCGAGTCCGGCGAGGATTTGCCCTTTCATTTCCGTGGTGCGGCTGCGGAGCGTGCTTCCGATCAGCCGGAGACCGCGTTTGAGGATCGGGCGCAGGGCGATTTCCGCGTGTTCTCCTCCGAGGGTCGAGATCAGAATCCAGCGTCCGCCGGGCGCGAGCTTTTCGAGATTGTTTCCGAGTCCTCTTCCGCCTACGCAATCGAGAACGACGTTGACGGGATTCTCATCAAGGACTTTTCCGAGGTCATCGGTTTTGCGGTTGACGACAACATCGGCTCCGAGCGCACGGACAGCTTCCGCCTTCTGTTCGGAACCGACCGTCGTAACGACTTTGGCTCCGAGCGCCTTTGCCGTTTGAATCGCCGCGATGCCGAGTCCGCTTGCTCCTGCCTGAATGAAGACAGTCTCCCCAGGTTTGAGTCCGGCTTCGATCACAAGATTCAGGTACGCCGTTGCGTATACTTCCGGCAGAGAGGCAGCTTCCTCCATGGAGAGTCCGCGGGGAACGGGAAGAACCATCTCTTCCGGAACGGTGATTTTTTCGGCGTATCCACCGCCGCCGAGCAGGGCGCAGACTTTGTCGCCGACTTTCCAACGGCTGCCCGCGGGAGCCGAGAGAACGATTCCCGCCGCTTCGAGTCCCATCCATTCGGGCCATCCCGGAGGCGGCGGATATTTTCCGGCTCTCTGGAGCAGATCGGCCCGGTTCAGCGCGGCTGCGTGGATTTCCAGCAGGATCTCGCCGGATTTCGGAACCGGATCCGGGACCTCCGTCCAGTGCATGGCTTTGTTTTCATCGACAGTGATTGCGTGCATGATTATTCTCCCTGAAATGGATTGGCCGCTCCCGCTGAAGCGAGAAGAGCAAGCAGATTTTTGGAATAAAGTTTTTCCCGTTCCTCCGGATCGGGGAAGGCGTTGCGGGAACGCAGAAGGAACGCTTCCGGTTCGTAGACCGTGAAGTCGGTGCCGAAGAGAAGCCGGTCGGGAGCGAATTCCCTGCGGGCGGATTCCATGGCGTTGAGTCGGAGTCCTGCCGCAAATCCGCTGATGTCGAGCATGACATTCGGACATTCCGCGAGCCCCGGCAGGAGTTTCTCGTCGATGTGGGAGTTGACGATCTTCAGATCCGGCAGCCGTTTCGCCAGACGGATCACGCTCGGCGATGCGTGCAGCTGGACGATCATGCCGAAATCACGGCAGACTTCAAAGAGTTTCATCCAGGCGTGATTATCGTAATCTCCTCGGTTTGCGCGGTAGTGAACCAGCTCCCCGACCCAGACAAGTCCTTTTTTCCGGAAGATTTCGAGCCGGCGGATCGACGCTTCCGGAAATGCCGGATGAATGCTGGCTCCGGGATAGAAAAATCCGGGATCCGTTTCCTGAATTTCCAGCACTTCGGCATTGGCG
>CALXMJ010000055.1 GCA_944389445.1 uncultured Victivallales bacterium
GGAAGCCAAAAAAGTCGGCGAAACGATCATCATTGATCACAAGCTCAACGCGAAGATCGTCGGTCAGAGCGCATACAAGATCGCGGAAATGGCCGGAATCAAGGTTCCCGAGGACGCCAAAGTCCTGATCGCGGAAACCGACGGCGTCGGTCCGGAATATCCGTTCTCCCGCGAGAAACTCTCCCCGGTTCTGGCTCTCTACAAGGCCAAGGACTTCAAGGAAGCGCTTGACATTGCGGAAAATCTGATCGAGTTCGGCGGAATGGGCCACACCAGTGTGCTCTACACGAATCCCAGAAACACGGACCGCATCACGGAATTCGGCAATCGGATGGCAACCTGCCGTGTTCTGATCAACATGCCTTCCAGCCAGGGCGCGATCGGCGACGTGTTCAACTTCAAACTGGACCCCTCCCTGACGCTCGGATGCGGTTCCTGGGGCGGAAACTCCGTCAGCCAGAACGTCACGCCGAAACATCTTTTGAACATCAAAACGGTCGCACAGAGGAGAGAAAACATGCTTTGGTTCAGAGTCCCGCCGAAAATCTATTTCAAATACGGCTGCTTGAGAGAGGGCCTCAGCGACCTCAGCGACAAGAAACGCGCCTTCTTCGTCACCGACAAGTATCTCTATGAGAACGGTCTCCTGAACGATGCGCTTCAGTTCCTCGAAGAGATGGGAATCAAATCCGAAGTCTTCTCCGACGTGCTTCCCGATCCGACCCTCGGAACAGCCCGCAAAGGAGTGGAGCGCATGAACTCCTTCCAGCCCGATGTCATCATCGCAGTCGGCGGAGGTTCTCCGATGGACGCCGCCAAGATCATGTGGCTCCTCTATGAGCATCCGGAAATCCACTTCGACGATATCGCCATGCGCTTCATGGACATCCGGAAACGTGTGTACAAGTTCCCGAAACTCGGAACAAAGGCCTCTCTCGTCGCCATCCCGACGACCTCCGGAACCGGTTCCGAAGTCACGCCGTTCGCCGTCATCACCGACGAAACCACCGGAAACAAGTATCCGCTGGCAGACTACGAACTCACCCCGACCATGGCCATCATTGACACCCGTCTTGTCATGAACATGCCGAAGAAACTCACGGCATATTCCGGTATTGATGCTCTGGTTCATGCTCTTGAAGCTCGTGTCTCCATCCTGGCGTCTGAATACACCAACGGTCTTGCCCGCGAAGCGGCGCGCCTCGTCTTCAAATACCTGCCCGCGGCATACGAGAACGGCACGGTCGACGAGAAGGCCAGAGAGAAAGTGCATCACGCATCGACCATCGCCGGTATGGCATTTGCGAATGCCTTCCTCGGTGTCTGCCACTCGATGGCGCACAAGCTCGGTGCAGCCTTCCATATCCCGCACGGACTCGCGAACGCCCTTCTGATTAACGAGGTCATCCGCTTCAATGCGACGACCAAGCCGACCAAGCAGGGAACCTTCCCGCAGTACAAGTGCCCGGATGCCAAGGAGCGTTACGCCAGCCTTGCCGACTTCCTGAAACTCGGCGGCAAGAACGATGACGAAAAAGTCGAACGTCTGATCGCCAAAGTACAGGAACTCAAGGACAGACTCCAGATTCCGAAGACCATTCAGGATGCCGGAGTTCCGGAAAAGCAGTTCCTTGCCGTTCTTGATAAACTCAGCGAGGATGCTTTCGACGATCAGTGCACCGGTGCCAATCCGCGTTATCCTCTGATTTCCGAAATCAAGGAAATGTTCCTCAGAGCCTATTACGGAAAATAATCCGGAAGGGAAACGCACCGGGCGGAAAAGTCCGGTGCGTCCCGCAATCTTCGGATTCATTGCGTGACTTTTTCAGAATTCGGGTTATATTACTCACGATTGCAGGTATTATAACCCGGATTTTTTTATATCTTCATGAGATCAACAGCAAATAAGGAGCGGCACCATGGCGAAACCGAAAATCACGATCTGCATAGGAAGTTCCTGTTTTTCCAGAGGAAACGAGCGGAATGTCGAAGTGGTTCAGAAGTTTCTGGATGAAAACAACCTGAAGGATGAGATCGATGTGGAACTCGAGGGCTCCCTGTGCAAGGGGCGCTGCGCCGACGGTCCGATCATCCTCGTGGATGACAAGGTTTACACCAAGGTGGACAGCGGCGTCATGCTCGACATCATGAAAAAATTATTTCCGGGAAAATGATTTTTCCCGCGTGCAAAAACAGAAATGATGTATATATTTCCATAAGTTTCTTTTTTGAATTTACAACGAATCAAACAACGGGGCGCTTTTCATGAATCAGAACTTTCCGATCTACACGACAGCCAATGCCTGTCAGGACTGTTACAAATGTGTCCGTCACTGTCATTGCAAGGCGATTCAAATCATCAACGCGCGGGCAGCGGTGATTCCCGAACTCTGCGTCAGCTGCGGAGAATGTGTCAAGGTTTGTCCCGCCCATGCGAAAAAAGTCCGCTCCGACCTTTCCCGAGCCAAATACCTGCTGGAGTCCGGAGCGAAAGTTTATGCGTCGATTGCGCCCAGTTACATCGGCTATTTCAAAGGGGTGGGGATTGCGAAACTCGCAGGAGCTTTGAAAAAACTGGGATTCGCGGGAGTGAGTGAAACCGCCCTCGGCGCGCAGCTGGTCAGTGCGCAGACCGCTGAACTGCTGAAAAAGGCGGAGCCGGGCGTCTATTTTTCCAGTGCCTGTCCTGCCGCTGTTGACTATCTGAGAAAATATTATCCGGAATGGACTGCGGGAATTCTTCCGGTGGTCTCGCCCGTGATGGCACACTGCAAAATGCTGAAGCAGACTTATGGAAATGATATTGAAACGATCTTTGTCGGTCCCTGCGCCGCAAAAAAGAATGAAGCGGACCGGTCACCCGATGTTCTGAGCCTCGCCATTACGTTCGCCGCGCTGGAATCCTGGCTTCAGGAGGCTGGAATCCGACCTGGAGAAGTGGAAGCGGCGGAACTGGTCCCCTTCCCTGCGGAAGAGGGACGGGTTTATTCGGTGGAAGGCGGAATGAACGATACGCTGCGGGATCCTTCCGTGGATGCCCGTCTTGTCGCGGTTTCCGGACTGCCGAATATCTCGCGCATGATCGAACGGGTCGATCTGGAAAAACTGAAAAAAAGCAACACCAAAATTTTTGTTGAAATGCTCGCCTGCGACGGCGGATGCGTCAACGGTCCCATTATGGAGCAGGACGGCGCCAGAATCGACGTCATTATGGAAACGGCGTCCACAAGTCCCTCGCGCAGCAGTGTGGGACGTGAAGTGCCTGTGGATATCAAACAGTATGTGTATCCGGAAAAAATCGCGCCGAAAGTCCCGGATGAAGCGGCAATCAAAAAGGCTCTGGAGAGTGTCGGCAAATTCTCCATCGAAGACGAATTGAACTGCGGCGGATGCGGCTACAACAGCTGCCGGGAATTCGCCATCGCGATGCTGGACGGCAAGGCGGAGACCTCCATGTGCCATACCTATCTGCGGCAGATGTCGCAGAAGACCAGCAATGCGCTGATCCGTTACATTCCGGTTGCGGTGGTCATTGCGGACAAGGATCTGCAGGTGCTGGAATGCAACCGCCATTTTGCCGAACTCTGCGGAGAGGACACCCTGCTTGCGTATGATTCCTGCGGCAATCTGAACGGGGCGTATCTCGCTTCCATGATTGATTTTACGGATCTGTTTGAAAGTATTCTCGCCAACGGCGGGGAAATTGAAAAATTCAATCAGGTTTCCGGGGAAAAAATTCTCAACATCAGCGTTTTTGCGATCAATGCGGGAATCGTCGGCTGCGTGATCCAGGATGTGACGCAGAACGAACTGAAACGCGAACAGATTGCGGAACGGGCACGGGAAGTCATCCGGAAAAACGTGCTGACCGTCCAGAAGATCGCCCGCGACCTCGGCGAACACATGGCGGATACGGAAATCCTGCTGAAGGAGGTCGCCGGGACCTATTCCGACAAGAGCAGGGAGAACGGGGCGAAATGATGAAAAACGATTCTCTGTTCGTCGAAATGGAATGCTGCCAGCTGACCAAGGACGGCCAGTCCGCCTGCGGCGACGACTTCCAGTGGGAGCGGCTTGAAAACGAAAACCGCAACATCGCGGTTCTTTCCGACGGCCTCGGCAGCGGAATCAAGGCGAACCTGCTCGCCAATATGACCACAACCATGGCGATGAAGTTCATCCGTTCCAATATGGATATCCTGCAATCGGCGGAGACGATCATGGACACCCTTCCCGTCTGTGAATACCGCAAGATCAGTTACGCGACCTTTACCATTTTTGACATGCAGATCGGCGGCAAGACGAAAGTCATCGAAATGGGGAATCCGCCATTTATCCATCTGCGTCACAACCTTGAAATCGTCCCGCAGAATCAGAGAACCCTGGTTTCCGAACGCTGGCCCGACCGGGAAATGACGATTTCCGAGCTGCGGATGGAAGTCGGAGACCGGCTTATCGCCTGTTCCGACGGCGTCACGCAGGCGGGACTCGGCCGCAGAGAATACAAATTCGGCTGGCAGAGACGCGGCGAACTGAAATTTGTTCAGGATCTGATCACGCGGGAACCGGATATTTCCGCGAAGGATATTGCGCAGGCCGTCGCCTATGAAGCGCTCTCCATCAACCGGGATCACAAATGCATCGACGACATCAGCTGCATGGTGATCTATCTGCGCAATCCGCGTGTGCTCCGCATACTGACCGGACCGCCGTTCCGCAAGGAGAACGACCGGGAGTTTGCCGCGCTTGCCCTGCCCGATTCCGGCGCGAACAAAGTGATTATCTGCGGAGGCACGACTGCAAATATCGTCGAACGGGAACTGCGGACGCGGGTCGAGATCGACCTGAAGCTGGTGCGTTTCAGCAAGGGGCTTCCTCCGCCGGGAAAAATTCCGGGCATCGGCACGGCCACGGAAGGAATTCTCACGCTGACGCGTGTCGCGGCGGATCTGGAAAACAACGCATGGGAGGATTCTCCGCCAGCCGCTAAAACGATTATTGAGCAGATGATGGACAGCGATGTCATTGAATTCATCGTTGGAACCAAAGTCAACGAAGCGCATCAGGATCCGAATCTGCCGATAGATCTGGAGATCCGGCGGAACATCATCAAGCGTCTGCACGATATTCTGAAGCAGAAATATCGAAAACATGTTACAATCAAATACTATTGACAAGGAGGCATTGAATGGAAGATCAGAAGATCAAAATCGAGATCTGCTGCGGTACGGCTTGCTACATGCTCGGCGCGGCGGAGCTGCTGCGCCTGGAAAACATCCTGCCCGATCAGTGGAAGGATTCCGTCGACATTTCGGCGATTCCCTGTCTGGAAGCCTGTTCCAGCGACAACCTCGGCGGAGCTCCGTTTGTGAAAATCAACGGGGAACTGATGAGCAATGCCTCCGTCGAATCGGTTTGTGAAAAAATTTTTGAGATTATGAAAACCAGAGGAGGACACTGATGAGCAATGGCGCGGAAAGAATGCGTCGCGAACTGATGATCAGGGTAGTGAGGGATTTTACAGCGGGAAAACTGGAGGAGACAATCGACCGGATTCCTCTGTCGATTCGTCCGAAGCACAGTCAGTCGAGCAGATGCTGCATTTATCACGACCGTGCTGTGCTGAAATACCGCCTGATGGCTTTGCTCGGTTTCGCATCGGAAAACGAAACCGATGAAACAAGGTCTTTGAAATCCTATCTTCAGGAAGCGGTCGCGAAAAAAGAAAAAGTGAAGGAGCCGCCGCTCTCGGTCTGTTCCGCCGGATGCTCCGGATGTCCGGACAGCCGTTACAACGTTACAACCAATTGCCGGGGATGTTTCGCGCGTCCATGTGTATTCAACTGTCCCAAAGGGGCGATCACGGTTGAGAACCAGCATTCGAAAATTGATTATACGAAGTGCATCAAGTGCGGAAAATGCGAACAGGTCTGCCCGTTCAATGCGATTATCAAAACGACGGTGCCCTGCGAAGACGCCTGCCCCGTCGGAGCGATCCGCAAAAACGCCGATGGAGTCGCGGAGATTGATTTCGACCGCTGCACCTTCTGCGGAAAATGCTTCAACAAATGCCCGTTCAGCGCAATCATGGAGCGTTCCCAGCTGATCCGGATTCTGCAGGCGATCAAGGAAGGGAAGAAGGTCGTTGCCATGGTGGCGCCTTCCGCGCTGATGCAGTTTCCCGGAACGGTGGAGCAGCTTTTCAGCGCGATCCACAAGGCCGGTTTCTCCGATGTCATGGAGGTTGCTCTCGGGGCGGAAATGACGACAGAACACGAGGCCGCCGAATTCGCGGAAAAGATGATCGCAAAACAGCCGATCATGACGACCTCCTGCTGCACGGCGTATGTGGAACTGGTCAAAAAGCATGTGCCGGAATTTCTGGACAAGGTTTCCACCACGCCCAGCCCGATGCGTTATGCCGGAAGAATTGTCCGGGAAAAGCATCCGGATGCGATTACAGTCTTTATCGGTCCCTGCATTGCCAAGCGTCTGGAAGCGATGGATGCCGAGGAGATTGATTATGTCATGACGTTTGAAGAGCTGGGGGCCCTGCTCGCAGGCATGAACATCGACATCATGGGACAGGAAAAATGGCAGATTGAGCGTCCCGCCAATGCCACGGCACGGAATTATGCGAAGAGCTGCGGCGTTACCGAGGCCGTTCTGCGCGAAATGCAGGAGAAGAATCCGGAATTCAGCAAGATCGGATTCAAGCTGGACAACAAGTTCATCAACGGGATTGACAAGAAAACCGCAAAGCTTCTGAAACTCTATGCCATGGGAAAAATGCCCGGCAATTTCCTTGAAGTGATGAGCTGTACCGGCGGCTGTGTCGGCGGTCCCTGCTCCCTGATCAAGTAACGATTCCGGAACAGGAACTGTTCAAACGGCTTTCGCAGGATTCAAGAGCGGAAGCCGTTTTTTTTCCTTTGGAAAAATCTCTGTTCATGATTGGAAAAAATACGCCCCGCATGATAGAGTACGATGATGCGTCCGGCGGATTGTCTACCGGATGCCGCCGTTGAACATTTTACTACAGACGGAGCCCCCGGGCTCCGGAACTCGGACAAGGAAAAAATATGCCGGAAATCATTACACCGGGAACGCCGAATATCGCCGCTCCCGCCAAACAGTTCGTTCATCTGCATGTCCATACCGATTACAGCCTTCTCGACGGAGCTTCCGCCATTTCCTGGTCGACGCGCATCAAGGACAAGGAGGTCTGCAAACGGAAAAGCGATCTCGTGAAGATGTGTCTGGAAAACAATGCCCCCGCCTGCGCCATGACCGATCACGGCGTCATGGGCGGAGCCATCGAATTCTACGAGGAAATGGGAGCGGCGGGAATCAAGCCGATCATCGGATGCGAAGTCTATGTCGCACCGACCAGCAAGGAGGTGCATGATCCATCCGTGCCGCATATCCGGGGCTATCACCTGATTCTGCTGGCAACCAATCAGACGGGATATGTCAATCTGTGCAAAATCGTTTCCGACGCCCAGCTCCACGGATTCTACTACAAGCCCAGAACCGACAAGGAGTTCCTTGCCGCGCACAGCGAAGGCCTTATCGCGCTCTCCGCCTGTATTCAGGGCGAGGTGCCGCGTTCGTATCTGGACAGAGGCGACGCAGAGTCGAAAAAGGTGCTCTCCCAGTATCTCGATATTTTCGGAAAGGAGAACTTCTATCTGGAGGTGCAGTACCACGGAATCGAAGAGCAGAAGACCGTCAATGCACAGCTGGTCCGGCTTGCTCGGGAATTCGATCTGCCTCTGGTCGCCACAAATGATATCCATTATGTCCGCAAGGAACATGCCAAGGCGCAGGATATCCTCCTCTGCATCTCGACCCGCAGTCAGCTTGACGACACCAACCGCATGACGATGATGGATCATCAGGAGTTCTATTACAAAACCTACGATGAAATGTATGCGATCTTCGGGACGGAAATCCCCGAGGCGATCCCGAACACGCTGGCTGTCGCGGAACGGTGCGAATTCAAATTCCGCATCGACAAGACCATGGAAAACCATTATCCCGTCTATCAGGTCCCGGAGACCACCACCCAGGCGGATGTGCTCCGGCAGCTCTGCATCGACAACGTCAAACGCTGTTACGGATTCGAGCTCGACAACCATAAACCGGAACAGGACGAACTTGCGGAAACCATCCGCAAACGCATGGACTATGAGCTGGGCGTCATTATCAAGACAAAATATCCGAGCTATTTTCTCGTGGTGTGGGACTTTATCAACGCCGCCAAAAAGAAAGGCATTCCGGTAGGGCTGGGCCGCGGCTCCGGTGCGGGAAGTCTGGTTGCCTATCTGACTGGCATCACCAATATCGACCCCCTGCGCTACAAGCTGCTGTTCGAGCGGTTCCTGAACCCGGAACGAGTCTCTCCGCCGGACTTCGACATCGACTTCTGCGAACGCCGCCGCGAAGAGGTCATCGAATATGTCCGCCGGAAATACGGGCGCGATTCCGTTGCGCAGATCGCGACCTATGGCGCTCTCAAGGCGAAAAACGCCATCAAGGACTGCGCACGCGTCCTCGGCTATCCGCCGGCAGTCGGCGACCGGATGACAAAACTTCTGCCGAACGATCCGAAGCTGACCCTAGCCAAAGCTCTGGATATCGCGGAATTCAGGGAACTTCTCGAGAAGGATCCCGATGCAAAACGGATTTACGACGAGGCTCTTCCCGTGGAAGGATTGAACCGTACTACGGGCATTCACGCATGCGGAGTCATCATCGGCGACATGCCGCTGGACAACGTCGTTCCGCTCCAGCGCAGTCCGGAAGGGGCGCCGGTGGTGCAGTTCATTGCCCATCCCTGCGAACAGCTCGGACTGCTGAAAATGGATTTTCTCGGGCTCCGCACTCTGACGGTGATCTCCGATGCGCTGGCGAACATCAAAAAGAACCGCGGCATAGAGATCGACATCGACAGAATCCCTCTTGACGATCAGTCAACCTACGATCTGCTGAACCGGGGCGACACCATCGCGGTGTTCCAGCTGGAATCCGGAGGAATGCAGGCGCTCTGCCGTCAGTTCGTTGTGGAAACGATTGAACACATCATCGCGCTTCTCGCGATCTACCGGCCCGGACCGATGGAGTTCATCCCGACTTTCGTCGCCTGCAAAAAAGGACTCCAGCCCATCGAGTACGACCATCCGAAGATGGAACCGATTCTCAAAGAGACCTACGGCATCATGCTCTATCAGGAACAGATCATGGAAGTGGTGCAGAAACTTGCCGGATTCACACTCGGACACGCCGACATCGTCCGCCGCGCCATCGGCAAGAAAAAGATGGACATCATGGAGAAGGAGAAAATCAACTTCATCAAAGGCTGCAAGGAATGCAACGACATTGATGCTCCACTCGCCGAACAGATCTGGGAGAAAATCAACAAATTCGCCGGATACGGCTTCAACAAATCCCACTCCGCCGCATACGGAATGGTCTCCTACCGGACCGCCTATCTCAAGGCGAACTATCCGCAGGAGTTCATGGCGGCGGTTCTCACAAGCGAACTCGGAAACGCGGAAAAGGTGACTTTCCTGATCAACGCCTGCAAGGAGATGGGGATCGCAATCCGCCCGCCGGACGTCAACAAATCGGAAACGAACTTTTCCGTGGACGGCAAAAACATCATCTTCGGACTCGGCGCGATCAAGGGACTCGGCGAAGGGGCGTCCAATGCCATTATCGCCGAACGGGAGAGCAACGGGCCTTATAAAGATATGGTGGAGTTCCTGGAACGGGTCGGAAGCGCGGTCAATTCGAGGGCGGTGGAATCGCTTGTCCGCTGCGGGGCGTTCGACTTCACAGGCTACAAGCGTTCCCAGCTGCTTGCCACGATCCAGGAGTCGATCAGCTGTGCGGCAAACCGGCGCAAGGACAAGGAAAGCGGACAGGGTTCCCTCTTTGATCTGCTCGGAGGAAGCGGACAGGAGGATTTCAATTCCGTTGTTATGCCGGACATTCCGGAAATTGATTCCACGGAACTGCTGAAAGACGAAAAGAACCTGCTCGGTTTTTATGTGTCGGGTCATCCGGCGCAGAAGTATTCGGTTCTTCTCAATTCTTATTCGACGATGAACACACTGGCTCTTCAGGACCGCGGCGTTGCGGACGAGGGCATCAAAATCGGCGGGCTGATTAAATCCGTTATGAAAAAGATCAGCAAGAAAAGCAACAAGCCGTTTGCGATTGTCCAGCTGGAGGACCTCTACGGAAGTGTCGAGTGCATGGTGTTCGGCAAGGCTTACGATGATGCGAAAGATCTTCTGGAACCGGAAAAACCGATTTATGTGATCGGACACATCCGCCGGGAGGAAAGCGAGGAGAATACCGCTCCGGCATCCATCAGTGTCCGGAGCATTGAACCGCTGGAGAACATCATGGGAACGCAGACGAACGAACTGCATCTGCATCTTTTCGAGGAAGAGTGTTCCAAAGAGACTCTTGCGGGACTGCATACTCTTCTGAAACGTCATTCGGGATCGGTTCCTGTGGTTCTCTGTGTCTGCCTCAAACGCGGCGAGACGGTCTTTATTGAGATCAGCCGGGAGTTCTATGTTCTGCCGACTCCGCAGCTCATTCAGGAAATCGACGAACTGCTGGGACCGAACCGTTTCAAGATCAAAGGCAATATGGAGGTTCCGCCTCCGCAGATCCGGTTCCAGCGGGACAATGCGCAGAAGAGCAATCTCTCCGCTTCCTGAAACAGATGCCCGGAACAGACCCGGACGGGGAAACATCAGAGCCGGAGCTTTTTCCGGTACTGATCCGGGGTGATGCCCAGCCGCACCCGGAACAGTTTCGTCATATAATTGGCATCGCACAGGCCGCAGCGGAATGCAATTTCGGCTATGCTGCAGTCGGTTTCCGCGAGCATGAGGGATGCTTTGTCGAGGCGAAGTCCCGTAAGATAATTCAGGGGGGAGAGTCCTGTCTGCTCCCTGAATTTTTTCGTATAGGAGGAGACGCTCATTCCGGCGGACTGAGCCAGATCATCCAGCCGCCAGACCGCGGAGGGCTCCGCCTCCATCAGGGAAATGGTATAAAGCACTCCGGTATCGCGCGGATTCGATGAGACTTTCCATTCCGTTGTTTCCGCACGGGAGATCAGGATCAGCGCTTCCAGAAGAGCGAGTTTTGCATAAAAGCGCCATCCTTCCCGTTTCAGAGTCATTTCGCTGTGAATCCGTTTCAATGCGTTTTCAGCATCCATGCGGTTTTCTCCCGACAGATGAAGTTTTTTCCGGATGGTGCCTTTTGTCGGCGTCAGAAGGGCAAACCAGGAACGCAGGGACTGGAGTTCCGTCCATTCCTTTTCCAGAAGTTCCGGAAGAAATGCTATCGTGTAAAGGAAGAAATCGCGACCGTGCAGATAACCGTGAATTTCTCCCGGAAGGATGGAATAGACATCGCCGAGAACCAGGCCGTAGGAGAGACGCTCCCCGTCCTCATAGACACAATGAACCGCACTGCCGCGGGAAACCAGAGCGATTTCGATAAAATCGTGGTCGTGCGGCTCCATGTAGGACTGCTGTTTCACGTTTCCGACAAACAGCGGAAAGGAAGGGTCTTCAAAATACTCCCGGGAGGCATAATGTTTCACAGGAAACTCCTTTTTTTTACAACATACCAGCTCTTGCGGAAAAGTAAAGCATGTTTGGCGGATCGTTCTATAATTTTCCTGTTTTGTTATATTCTCTTTTGTCTGTTTATGGTATAATAAAGGAAAGAAACACCGCAAGGAGATTGACGAATGGAACAGAAAATCCAGTGTGCTGCCTATTACTTTCCGAACTTTCATCCGGACAAGCGCAACGAATCCGTTCACGGAAAGAACTGGACGGAATGGGAGGTGCTGAAATGTGCCCGTCCGCGTTTTGAAGGACACCGTCAGCCGAAGGTTCCGCTATGGGGCTGCGAGGATGAAAGCCGGCCGGAGGTCATGGCAAAAAAAATCGACGCTGCCGCGGATCACGGAATTGACGCATTTGTCTTTGACTGGTACTGGTACGACGGCCCCTTCCTTTCCCGCGCACTGGATGAGGGATTTCTTCATGCGGAAAATCATGACAAGCTGAAATTCGCTCTCATGTGGGCGAATCATGACTGGCGGAACATTCATCCTGCGCGGCGCGGAGTCCCCTCCCCCGTGAATTTTTACTGGACAACCACAGCGGAGAGTGTTGGTTTTGTATGGGATTACATCGTGGAGCATTATTTTCTTCAGCCGAATTACTGGAGGGTTGACGGAAAACCGTATTTCTCGATTTACGCGATGAATCGTTTTATCCGGCAGATGGGGGGAGTCGCTGCGGCAGGGGAAGCGGTTGCTCTGCTCCGGAAGAAAGCGATGCGGGCGGGACTCCCCGGGGTTCACATCAGCGGGATCTGGTTTGATGTTCTGGATACCGATCCGCGCGTGTCCGAATGTTCCCAGGAGGCATGGGTGACGGAAATCGGACTGGACAGCTACACCAGTTACAACAATGTCTGTACCACGGACCTGTGGATGAAAGAATTTCCCCGGATCGATTACCGGAAAGCCGCGGAAGGATATGAAGCCATCTGCCGGAAGGCGCTGAGCACTCTTCCGGGAGCCTACTATCCGGTTGTCACGGTTGCATGGGACTCCAGTCCGCGCACGATTCCGTCGGATGGCTTCGAAGCGGGGCTGGGCTATCCGTTTCTCCCGGTCATGGAGACTGATCCCGCAGCATTCCGCGAAGTGATCCGGAAAACAAAAGCGCTTCTGGCGGACAGGCCGCCCGAACAGCGGATTCTCTTTTTTAACGCATGGAACGAATGGACCGAGGGCAGTTATCTGGAACCGGATCAATGGAACGGAGATGCCCTCTTGAAGATCATTCAGGAAGAATTCCAAACAAACTGTGAAAAGGAGTTGTTATGAACACGAAAACAGAGTGGAGAACAAACCGTTTTTCTCTGCTGGAACTGCTGGTCGTTATTTCCGTGATTGTCATTCTGATCGGCCTGCTTCTTCCGGCTTTGAACAAATCGCTCGACAAGGCAAGATCCATCTCCTGTCTGAACAACGAGAAAACGACTGGAATCGCCATCATGAACTACTCGCTGGATAATGAAGAGTGGCTTGTCATCGGATCCGGCGGATATGGAAATCTGAATCGGTGGTATCTGTATCTTTCCGGAAAGATGACGAACGGAATGAAGCATTCTCTGACCACGAAAAACTACGGTGTTGTTTACAATGGGAATAAAGTCACGTACGGAACTTTTGCATGTCCTTCGGAATCAGAACCGTTTGCAACCTATGAAGTGACGCATTATGGGCAGAACTCCTACCTGCTGGTCGGAGAGGAGACCGGGCGGGATACCGGCAAGTTCAGGAGAAGACGGTTGAACAGCGTCTTTCATCCATCGGTGGCAATCACGATTGCCGACACCAATTCGCCGAATCTGGTCAATCCGGGAAATCTCCGGACGTTCAGCTACCGGCACGGTGCGCGGGAAATGCGTGCACCCGCTGCGGACGAGGATCCCTTTTCCGGAGGCATGACAAACGTTCTCTATCTCGATGGACACGCCACCGGACGGAAATACATGGACATGATCCTGAACGTGTCCGATGGGGATATCCGGACCACCTACGGCAACCGGAACATCCCGAACCGGCGTCCGATGCTGGCGGGGTTTTATTATGACAACATCTCTGTGGACTGACAAAAGGGGATCTTTATGAAAACAACCATCTGCCTCTTTTTTACTCTTCTTCTGACTCTCTCCGGAGGGGAATCCTACTTTGATGAGTCCTATCAGAAAACCGTGAACCGGGAGGTACTGGAACGGGAGATCGCAGATTCTCTGCTCAAAGCCTCGTCCGCCCTTCCCGCTGCGGAAGCATTTGTACAGGGAACCGTAAAAGCGGATTATCTCTTTGCGGACGCATTGGAAAAACGCCTGGAGCTGATGAAACGTCTCATCCGGTACATCCGGACGGAACAGAACAGGAAACAACAGCCCGAAGGGATACTCTACGCGTCTCACGGCGCAAGGGAACTGATCCAGTTTCTGGAATACTTTCAACTGGAAAAGGAACGTTTTGCCGTATCCAAACAGAAACCGCTCCTTTTTTCAGTGGACCGTTTCGGTGCGAAAGGTGACGGCATTTCAGACAATACACAGGCCTTCCAGAGGGCGCTGGACGAAATCCGGAAACGGAACGGAGTTCCCGCCATCCTGAAAATTCCGAGAGGAAAGTACCGCTTCCGGACCCTGAATCCACGCGGACTCCCCGTCAATACGGTCATGATGCATCAGTCGACCTGTTATCCGACGACCTTTCGTCCCTCCCATCTTCTGATCCGCAATCTGAAGAATCTGACGATCGAAGGGGAAGCGGAAACGGAACTGCTGTTCGACCATTCCACCTATGTGGACGGCATCGCTCTGTGGGGCTGCGACAACGTCACGGTGCGGAATCTGATTCTCGATTTTACCAACACACCTTTCACACAGGGAACCATTCTCAAAAGCGATTTCGGAAAAAATGAAGTGATCCTGCGGGTCGACGAGGGTCATCTTCCTCTGATCGGGCCCTCTCACTTCAAAAATTTTCTCAAAGGAACTATGCTCTATTCCGCCGATGGAAAACAGCTGATTCATCAGGCGGGGATTTTTCATACGTCGGAAATCAAGGCTCTCGGAGGACGGATGTATCTTTACCGGCTGACCGGTCCGGCAGCTACAAAAGAGCGTTTCCGGGAGCTGATTCCGGGAAGAAAAATGCTGCTGATGGCACGCTACAACGGTCATGCAAATGCTTTTCTCAGTACCCGGTCGCGCTTTGTCACGGCGGATCATGTTTCCGCTTACAGCTCCCCGTGCGGCGGATTCACCGACATTGTCGGTTACGGCGCCTCCTACATCGACTGCAAACTGATCCCCCGTCCCGGAAGCGGAAATCTGAGTTCCAGCAACGCGGACGGGTTTACCAGCGCCCACTCCGTGATCGGACTGTATATGAAGCGCTGTGAAATCTCGCAGATTGGCGACGACGGGCTCTGCACCTACAACAAAGTGGCGCAGATCACATCAATCTCCGGAGACCGTCGTAAACTGACGTATCAGTACCGGGAGCGTCTCTATCCGGGGGCGAGAATCGCCATTCTGGATTCGGTCACAGGAAAGGTGAAAGCGGAAGCCGTCTGCATTGCGGAGGAAAAGAATACCGTGACTCTATCCGCGCCCCTGCCGGAAGGAATTCGCACCCAGGAAAATTTGTACGGAGACTGTCTGACCGATGATGACACTCTCCTCTATTTCCCGACAACGACCAAGAAGCGCGTTATCAATGATCTTCTGATCTGTCTTTCCCGCAGCAACATCGGCTCCATCGTGAGTGATTCCCACTTTCACATGCACCGCGGCGATGCGGTCCACCTGGAAAGTCCGGACTCACTGGTGGAAAACACCCGGATCGACAATATCGGCGTATTCGGCATTTCCGTCACGGGCAGAAACCTCTATATTGAGCCGATGGCGCCGCACAACGTCATTCTCCGCAACAACCGGATCTCGAACTGTTTCATACCGATTTTCACTTCCTATTCCCATGAAACGGGCGGAGTGAAGCATCCGGTTCTGCGCGATCTTCTCATCGAGAACAATTTCTGCGGGGAGTCCGTTTCCGGGCGTCTTCCGGAATTCAACAACGTCGGGAACCTCGCCATCCGGGGAGGAAACTTTAAATCGAAAATCGTCCATTGCGAGGATGTAACCATCAATGGGAGGAAAGTCCAGTGAAACTTCAGTTCTGCCTGTCCGCACTGCTTCTAGCACTGCTTTTTTCCGTCTCGGCTTCCGAGGCGGAGAATCTATGGAAAAAAGGCCGTGCGTTTTATTTGAAAAAAAAGTATGCAGAAGCCGTCGAATGCTATCGGAAAGCGGCGGATGCAGGATACGCTCCCGCTCAGAACAGTCTCGGATGCTGTTATCTTGCCGGGCGCGGGGTCCGGAAGAATCCTACAATGGCCTGTCACTATTTTCAGAAAGCCGCAGATCAGGGGGATCCGAAAGGCATCAACAATGTGGGATTCTGCTATCTGTACGGTTTCGGTTATGTGAATTATCCCCTGTTCGCCGGAGACCACAGCCGCCGTGCGGCGGATGCGGGTCTTCCTGAAGCGCAGTACAACCATGCGGATCTGACGCGTCTCGGCATGGGCACCGCACGAAATCCGCAGCGGGCGCTTGAGTACTACCGGAAAGCGGCGGATGCAGGGTCTCTTCCGGCAATACGCACTCTGGCAGACTGGTATGAACATGGAGGTAACGGCCTTGCCAGAGATGCCCGCAAGGCTTTGGAATGGAAGAAGTTGTCTATTAAAAAAATCAAACAGCAACAGGAGTCAGATCAATGAATAAAGCAATTTGCACGGGAACTCTTCTGACATGCGCATGGATCGCTTTCGCAGGACAAGTGTTCCGCCAGCCGACGGAACAGGAATTGAAAAAAGCGGCGATACCGGAATTGAAACAGCCGATTCTCCTTCGTATTCAGGCTGAAAATCAGGTCTTTGCGGAAGCGCATCTGAGCGATGGAACCATTGTCCGGAACATCTTTCAGATTCCTGCGGTTTCCAGCCGGAAAGTCTTCGGGGAAGCTCATTCGAACATCCCTCTGTTTGATTCCCGGAAATGGGGCTGGAACAAAGGGTGCGTGCTTTCCGGAATACGAGGAAGCATCCGTTCTCTGAAACAAGGATCGCTCGTTGTAAAAAGCGGTACGGGGCCCGGAGCGCAGGTCTACCAGGAAGGACGGGATTACAAACTGGATTCTCACTGGGGCTGTTTCGGCAGACTTCCCGGCGGTCGGATTCCCGCGGATGCAACCGTTTACACGGATTATGAAAAAACGATGCGCCGAATCGACTCCATCTTTCTCCGGAATAAAAAACTTTCCTGGCGCATGGGCAAGGAAGCGCCTTTTGTTCCGGAAGCTCCGGCAGCGGAAAATGGTGAGATCCGTCTGGCGAACATCGCCTGGATCGGTGGGGAGAAACAGCTCTCGGCTGAAAATCTTTTCCCGGTCACGGAACGGTTTTTCCCGATTCAAAGCAAACCGGTTGCGGATGAACTGCTGGTTCGGACCATGAAAAAACTGCGTTCAGGCGAACCTCTGAATATCCTTGCATGGGGCGACAGCGTCACGGAAGGATACTGGGGATTGAAAGAAAAAGGACAGTGGTATCACCGCTGGCAGGAACAGTTCGTCCGAGCTCTGCGTTCCCGTTTTCCAAACGCTCGGATTTCCCTTGCAACCGAAGGCTGGGGCGGGCACAACACAACCCATTACCTTGCGTCAAAACCTGGAGAACTCCACAGTTATCAGGATAAAGTTCTGAATCGGAAACCGGACCTTCTGATCTTTGAATTCCTGAATGATTCCGGCATGCGCAACCCTCTGCTGACCAGACAGTATGAACGGATCCTGAAGGATCTCCGGAACGCAAATCCGAACATGGAGATCATCGCCATACTGCCGCATCATACCAGCGAAGGCAGAAATATCGACGGAAACGACGACCGTCCATACATCAGTCAGCTGAGAGAATTCTGCATCAGACACAATCTGGTTTTTGCAGATGTTTCCCTCCGGTACAGCCGTCTGCATCGGCAGGGAATCCCGCCGATGCTCCTGATGGTGAACAACCACAATCATCCGCTGAAAGAGGGTATGAAACTCTTTTCAGACACTCTTCTGGAGCTTTTTCCGGAGAAGTAAAATTCCGAACGAAGCCCCCCTGCGGAGAACGTTCGGGAAAACGGGATCACTCGGCGAACTCGATTTTCCGGTCTTTGAAATAATAAGTCCTGTCGTGTTCGCCGATTTCACGGAGAACGCGGCAGGGATTGCCGACGGCAACCACGTTCGCCGGAATATCTTTCGTGACGACACTTCCAGCACCGATCACACTGTTGTCTCCGATCCGGACACCGGGAAGAATCACCGAGTTCGCCCCGATCCAGACATTGTTTCCAATGTGGACAGGAACATTGAACTGTCCCACGCGGCGGCGCAGTTCCGGATCAATCGGATGTCCCGCCGTGGCCACGGTCACATTCGGACCGAACATCACGCGGTCGCCGACATAAATATCCACATCGTCCACCAGCGTCAGATTGAAATTGGCATAGACGTTGTTCCCGAAATGCGTATTGCATCCCCAGTTTGCATGAAGCGGCGGCTCGACATAGCAGTTTTCCCCGACTTCCGCCAGAAAAGTTTTCAGAATCATGCTCCGTTTTTCCGCTTCGGATGGACGTGTATGGTTGAAATCATAAAGAATCTCAAGGCATTCCGCCTGTTTCTTTGCCAGTTCTGGATCGTTGCAGAAGTAGATTTTTCCGCTTTTCATTCGTTCAACAACGTTCATGACTTGTTCTCCCTGTGCTTGTTCCCCGGATAGACCGACCGGGAAAGATATTCCTCAATCGAACTCCGGCTGACGCGCCAGAGTTTGCCGACCTTCACTGCATGAAGCTCTCCGCTCCGCAGCATCGCATACAACCGGGTCCTTCTGACTTTCAGGAC
>CALXMJ010000056.1 GCA_944389445.1 uncultured Victivallales bacterium
GTTCGGAGTGGTTCTTCAGGATCCGTATCTTTTCAATATGACCATTTTCGACAATCTGCGCCTGGTGAACGCTTCCGCCACCGAACAGGAAATGACCGATGCCCTGAAACGGGCTCAGGCATGGGATTTTGTCAAGGATCTTCCCGGACAGCTGCAGTTCCGGGTGGGGGAGGGCGGTTCCCGGCTTTCCGGCGGACAGCGCCAGCGCCTGGCGATCGCACGCTGTCTTCTTCTCCGGAGCCGCTTTGTGATTCTGGACGAGGCCACCAGTGCGCTTGACCCGGAAAGCGAAGCTCTCATTCAGCGGAGTTTTGACGAGCTCAGCCGGGATCGTACCGTTCTGGTCATTGCTCACCGCTTGAATACACTCCGCAATGCGGACCGTATTCTCGTCATGGATGGCGGCCGGGTGGTGGAGAGTGGTACTTATGATGATCTTGTCGCCAGAGAAGGCGGTCTCTTCCGGCATCTGAACGAAATTGCCGTTGCAGGACTTCAGCGCGAGGAACGCCTTGCGGAGGCCGGTTTCGCTTAAGCATCGTTTCCTTTCGCAGCTATATTTTTAAGATGATTTAATTCTTAGATGGCATGAATTTTTTGTTTTTCATGAAAAATAAATTGTTTTTGATTTGCAGAATTCGAAGAACGAGTGTATCTTATGGGAATAAAGAGAGAGAAGTTTTTGCGGGCCGGGGAGAATTAGGAAAGAACAGGCGGCCCTGTTCAACAGTTTTAATTTGGGAACGGAAAGAATGAAAAAAAATGCGATCTACCTTCTGCTGACGTCTGCGATGGCAACAATGGTGTTCACCAGTTGCGCCTCCTACAAAAAGCCCTTCGAAGCGGTGAGCAAAAGCAGCTACACGACATTGACCGACAAGGAAAAATGCATGCTGCCCAAAAATCTGAAGTTTCTGACCTTGGAGGAGGCTCAGAATATTGCGCTGGACAACAATCCCAGCTTCAAAACAAAATATTTTGCCATTGCCGCCGCCCGTGCCAGATATTATCAGAGCTTCGCATCCTATTATCCGACCCTTAACGCATCGTTCAGCATCAGCCAGGGCTTCGGCCGGACTTATGCCACCCATAACTACACCCGCACGAGAACTCAGGCGGAAAGCTATACGCCGGAACTTTCCGGAAGCTGGCTGATTTTCGACAGCTTCGCTCGTGAAATGAACATGCTCTCCGCGCGTCATTCCTGGAAAGCCTCTATCGCCGACGAGGACGATGCAAGACGTCTTCTCCTCCGTGCCGTCGCCTATGCCTACAATGACGTGATGCTCGCCGCCGCCCAGCAGCGCATCGCTATCGCCGATATGAATTACAGCGCTGAACTGTTAAAGGATACCCAGATCAAATTCGAGGCGGGAGCGGTTCCTCTCAGCGATGTCCTCAACTTCAAGATCCGCTACAACAATGGAGAAAGCTCCCTGATTACTGCACAGTACAACTATGCGGCAAACAAGTATGTGCTTGCTGCGCTTCTCGGCTTGACCGACGGCAACATCCCCGAGGATGTCATGTTCCCCGACATGCCTTCCGCCGACGGCGAGGTCCTGCCGGATATTTCGATCTATCTGGATACCGCTCTTGCAAACCGTCCGGATCTCCGTGCGTATCGGGAAAGACTCGAAGCCGCGAAGTTTGCCTTCTGGGGAAGCCTTTGCGCATTCGGTCCGACCTTCAGTGCGAACTATTCTCTTTCCTACTCCAGAAACCGCAGTCTTTCCAGAAACCTGGATTCCCATTACTCCTCCAACTCCAAGTACAGCAACGGCTCCTTGAGCTACGGCGGTGTCGCCTCCTGGAACCTCTTTGAAGGTGGAAACACTTATTTCAACGTCAGGGCAACTCAGGCGGAAATGGCGCAGGCGGAATACAATCTGACGGAAGTCTGGATCACGGTAATTACCGATGTCCGCACCGCTTACGACAATTACATCACCAATCTCAAGCAGGTGAAGCTCTATCAGAAAACGTATGAACTGACAAAGCAGACCCGCGACCTGGTCGAAGAGGAATACAAGGCAGGAAACGCCGAACTGACCCGTTTGAACGAGGCTCAGAACGACCTGGTTACGGCGGAAGGCAATCTGGTTTCTTCCGTCGTGGAGATGAACAATGCGAAGGCTCAGCTCGAAGCCGCGATCAGTCTTCGGTAATTCCTTCGGAATCAGCTTGTCAATCAACACTTTGCTGCGGAAGAATTTTTCCGTGGCAAAGTTTTTATTTTAGGAGAGTTTTATGGATTTCAGAGCCCGTTTCGCGCCGTCCCCGACTGGACAGGTGCACATTGGAAACATCCGCACCGCCATTTTCAACTGGCTTGCGACCCGTCACAACAAAGGCACCTTTCTTCTTCGTATAGAGGACACCGACCTGGAACGCTCCACGCAGGATGCCATCGATAAACTCCTGGAGTGCATGAAATGGCTCGGCCTCGATTATGACGAGGAAATCATGTACCAGACAAAACAGAGCGGGCTTCACAAGCAGGCCGCGGAAAAGCTCATTGAGACCGGATACGCCTACAAGCTGAATCCGGCGGAGGAACATTCGCCGATTCTTTTCAAACTGCCCTATGATTGCGACGGAATGAAGTTTATCCGTCAGGCCGGACCTGTCCGGATTGATCTTGCCCCCGGTTCCGCGGTTCAGCTCAATCAGGCGGGAGTCGTTTACAATACGGTCAGTCCAAAGGGCAAGACTGTGGAGAATGCCGCTTCTCTGGCGGGCTTCAAGAACCTTGAGATTCTCGGCGCCGACGGTTCCGTTCTTTTCCGTCTGGATGAGGAAAGCAGGAAAGCTCTGCCTTCGAATCCGCAGGAGAAAATGACGGTCGAGAACTGTTCCGCTCTCACTTTTCTCCGGCGGGAGGTGTTTTATCACGATCTGGTCAAAGGGGATCTGGCGAAGCCGCTGGACAGCATGAAGGATTTCATCATTGTCCGCAGCGACGGCAGTCCGGTGTTTCATCTTGCAAATGTGTATGACGACATGCAGCAGCGCGTGACGCACATTGTGCGCGGCGACGACCATGTGGAAAACACCTACCGGCATCTGTTCCTTTTTGAAGCGCTCGGCTTTACGCCGCCGCAGTATGCGCATCTGCCGATGATTGTGAACAAGGCGGGCAAACCCTACAGCAAGCGCGACGGCGATGCGTTTGTCGGGGATTTCCGGGAAAAGGGATTCATGGCGCAGGCTCTCTTCAATTATCTTTCGCTGTTAGGCTGGTCTCCGGGAGATGACCGGGAAAAAATGTCGAAGGAGGAACTGGTCGAAGCGTTCACGATTGAGCGGGCGCTCCGTTCCCCTGCGCAATTCGATATTGCGAAACTGACGAATATGAATGCTCTCTATATTGCGGAGCTTTCCCGCGATGAGTTCATGGAACGGATTGCTCCGTATTTGGAGAAGTATTGTCCGGAAGCGGTGGGCAGTCCCCTGCTGGAGAAGGTCGCCGAGCTGATGCACAGCCGGACCAAGACGTTTGCGGATGTCGCTCACTGGACCTATTTCTTCCGTTCTCCGGAAAATGTGGAATATGATGCGAAGGCATTGAAAAAGTTCCTTTCGGATGATATGATACGGAAAAGCGTGGAGGAATTCGCTTCCGGACTCGATGCTCTTCCGTCCTGCACGGCTGCGGAAATCGAATCGAAAATCCGGGCGGTGGAGGAGAAATACGGCATCCCGCAGGGAAAATTGAATCAGCCATTGCGCATTGCCGTGACCGGTTCGACGATCGGCGCCGGAATTTACGAGACGATCGAACTGATCGGTTCCGCCGGTTCCGCGTCGCGCATCCGCCGCGCTCTGGCGATGAAAAATGAATAACGGAACGTTTGGAGTCGAATATGTTTGAACGGATCAGAAAAACATTGCCTGTGCGTCTGCTGGGCGATTCGGTGCTTGCCGGAAAAGCCAAACCCGTCGGGAATATCGACGGCGAGATCCTGGAGCTCGGCGAAAAAATGGTGCAGACGATGTACAAGCACGACGGGGTCGGGCTTGCCGCGCCGCAGGTGGGGGTTCCGCTGCGCATGTTCGCCCTTCATGTTTACACTCCGGAGGATGAAAACGGCAATCCGCTTCCGGTGAATTCTCCCGGCGAGCGGGAGCTTCTGCCGAAGATGCCTCTCGTGTTCATCAATCCGGAGATCGTCTCCCGCAGCGAAGTGAAGGAGACTCGCGAGGAGGGCTGCTTGAGTGTGCCCGGACTCTGGGCTCCGGTGGAACGTCCGGTTTCCGTGGTCTTCAAGGCGCAGATTCTGGGCGGCGGAGAAATCTGCCTGGAGTGCGCGGGACTGCTTGCCCGCGCGATCCAGCACGAATACGATCATCTTGATGGAATTGTGTTTGTCCAGCGTCTCGCGGATGAAGACTACAATGAAATCAAGCCGGGCATTGATAAAATTGTGAAGAAATCAGGGAAAAAGAACTTTAAACTGAAGCGGCTGAAGTAATTCATGGATTTTTTCAAGACAGTTGTATCCGCCTGTTCGGGACCATCCGCGTTTCCGAATCTTATGATGCGTTCGCCCCAGCGTGCGCTTCTGCATCTGTTTCTGCTCTGCCTGCTGCTGACAATGGTGATTTCCGGATTTAAATTTGTCGATATGGAGCATGGGCGGCGGATCATTGCGGAGGCATTTACGGATTATTTCGGGAATGTTTCCATGGAGAAGGACCGGATTGTGCCGATGCGGAACGCCGGCCGGCCGCGCACTTTTCTGCTGTCGCCCGAATTCCGGTTCGATTACCTGACGAAAGACTCGCTGAAGAAACTCGACGGAATGGACGACTGGAAAGAACTGGCTGGTGTTTTCTGGTGTCCGCGCGGTTTTGTCCTCTGGACCAGAAAGATGAATGAGTCCGGGATTTATCTGGCGACGCCGCTGCCTCCTCCGGTGAACTGGGCTTATACGCTGTTTATTCCGGTTGGATTTGCTTCGTCGCAGATGTTGACTCCATCGGAATTCAGGATGTATCTTCTGGAGAACTATTTTCCCGGCGGCAAAAAGGATACGCCGCTGTTCAACGGGACGGCTGTCAGGACTCCTTCGGAAATCTCCGTCATGGTTCTGAAGGTACTGTGTGTGTCGTTCTTTTTCTCGGTGTTTCTGGGGATTTTCTTCATATCCCTGGTGGTGGCTCTTCTTTTTGCTGTGATGCAGCATATTTTTGTTCCGAAAGTGGATGTGCGTCTGCGTTTCGGACCTCTGCTGTCCGTGATGATTTACGCATCGTTTCCCGCGCTGGTGATTGCTTCGGCCGCGCTGATTGTCGAGTTTCCGTTTTTCAGTTTTCAAACGGTTTTTTTTATTGTTTTTTTCATCTATCAAATGCTGGCGGTGGGAGCGGTTCAGCGATTTTTGAATCCTCCTTCGCCAAGGGATGAAAGCGGGGACGATCAGGATTTCTTCTGATCTCCGCGGATTATTTAGAGAAGGAGATTTTCCATGCCTGAGCTAGAAGATGCGTTCCGAGTGCAGAACTATTATCCGCTGTTTGCCCACTGTTCCATGCCGGCGACCTTTGCCTTCCTGCGCGATGCGGAGATCAATGCGCTGGCCAACGGCGAGACGACAGGGAAAAATGTGGAATCGGCTGTCCGGCGGATCTCTGAAGCGATGCGTCCGTTCAGTGGAAAGCGGTTTGTCTCCACGGATTTTGCCGCGCCGACCGATTCGCCGCGTTTCCTTTCTTCGAAGCGCGGGTCTGTTGTATCGGCGGAGAGCGCCTGGTTTTCGCTTGCGGGCAGCGCCCGGATCCGCGCGCTTGCCGCCAAGGGACTTGTTCAGTGTGTCTGTGTCCGCAAATTCCGGATTTTCGATGTTCCGCGCGAGTTCCGTCTTTTCATTAAGGATGGCGAGCTGCTGGCAATGAGCCAGCGCCATCTTGTGCGGCACTTCCGGCGCCTCGAAGGACGCCGGGAGGAGTACTGGAGAGTCGTGCAGGAGTTTTTCCGTGAGATCAGGGATATCCTTCCCGTGCCTTCTCTTGCGATGGACATCTACATTACCAGCAATAAAAAGGTGCTGGTGATGGACCTGAATCCCTGGGGAGACCCGACGGATCCCCTGATGTTTCGCGACTGGAACCGTCATGTGGATGCTCCGCTGGGCTGTCTGCTGGTTCCGGCTCCGCATACGCTTTCCGGCGATGTCAACGTCTCCTTCTGAACGGGGGGTGGCGTGTGGGGAAACGCATTCTTGCTCTGGGACTGAATCCCGCATGGCAGAAATCACTTTTTTTCGATGCTCTGCGGCTCGGCGAGGTCAACCGTGCTTCGGAGGCCCATGCGATGCCTTCCGGCAAGGGAGTCAATTTCATCCGTGCGGCCCGGACCTGGGGCGGAGCGGATGCCGTGGTTCTTCAACCGGTCGGCGGGGATACCGGCCGCCTCATCCGGGATTCGCTCCGTGAGGAGGGGCTTGCCGCTGTTTCCATTCCTGTCGGGGCGGCAACGCGCACCTGTACGACTCTGATCTGCGGAGAAAGTGCAAGTGCCACGGAGATCATCGAACCTTCCGGTGAACTTTTCCGGGAGGAGATTGAGCTGCTGAAACAGGCTCTTGAGCGGGAACTGGCTCAAGCTGATGCACTCGCATTGTGCGGGACCTATCCCCCTGGGATTACGCCCGATTTCTACGCCTGGGCAGCCCTCCGCGCAAGGTCTGCGGGAAAACCCGTGATCCTTGATGCCTACAAAGGGATTCATCCTGCTCTGGATGCCGGGGTTGATGTCGTAAAAATCAACCGCGCGGAACTGACCGCTCTGACGGGCTGCGCCGATATCATTGAATCTCTTTTCCGTCTGCGGCGGAGCGGACTGCCCGCGGTTCTGGCCGTGACCGACGGCGGCGACGATGCTTTTCTTGCTCATTCCGAAGGCGTCTGGATGTTTTCCGTGCCGCCGGTGGAGACGTTCACCAATCCGATCGGAGCAGGCGATACCTGCACCGCTGTCCTGTTTCTGGAGATCCTTTCCGGGACATCGCCGGTTGAGGCTTTTGCAAAAGGACTTGCCGCCGCGAGCGCCAGCTGCATGACCTCGTATCCGGCTGTCTATTCCAGATCGGATGCGGAACGGCTTCTGAAATCGGTTTCTGCAAAACAGATTCTCTGAGGCGATATTTCCGCAGCTCCTTTCCGGATGAGGAAAAAATCGAACAAATCCGCATATTTTTTGTTCTTTCAGAAAAAGACGGTTTGAAATTTTCTCTGCCGTATGATTTTGTATAACCCAAAAACGGGAGATGTCTGATGATGGAAAACTGGAATATGGAAAAAAACGCGGATGGCGCTGACACTGTGCCGACTCCGGAATTGTCGTCTGCCGCCGTCCCTCAGGATGCCCGGGAAACTTCTTCGCCCGGTGAGGAAACGCAGACGGGAGGCGGAATGGAGCAGAAGACGCACTCTCCAAATGGAAAGGAGAGAAAGTCGTATTCCCGCCGTTACGGTTGTCTTCTGGGATGCGGCTGTGCGGTGCTGATTCTTCTGATTCTGCTTCTGTGCATTGGTATTTTCGCAGGGATCGTCTCGAACATGTCCTCCGGGCGAAACGGTGATTTTTCCGAGGAGAGCGTACAGAAGACCCGGGACGGTAAACGCGGGAAAATTGCCGTGATTGATATTTCCGGCATCATCATGAACGGCGGACGTTCCTACGGAAGCATCTGCGATTCGGAGGAGATTTGCCGTCAGTTGAGAAAGGCGGAAAAAGATGATTCCGTCCGCGCCGTAATCATCAGTCTCAATACGCCGGGCGGCGAGGTGACCGCCTCCGACGACATTCACGGACAGATCCTGAAATTGAAACAGAGCAAACCGGTGGTCGCTCTTATGAATTCGATTGCAGCCAGCGGAGGTTATTATGTGGCGGTCGCCTGCGATAAAATCGTTGCGAGCCGTCTGACGCTGACCGGCAGTATCGGCGTCATCATCTCCTCTTACAATTACAAGGGACTTCTTGACAAAGTCGGCATTGCCGCGGAAGTATATAAAGCCGGTGAAAAGAAAGATATGCTGAATGGTGCGAGAATTCGTTCCCCGAAAGAGATCGCTGTGATTCAGGAACTGGTCGACGACAGCTATTCCGAATTTGTCCGCCTTGTTTCCGTCGGACGCCGGATTCCGGAGGATAGAATCCGCAATACGATCATTGGAGACGGCCGTGTCCTTCACGGTGGAAAAGCCCTGAAACTGGGGCTCGTAGACAAGCTCGGACGCATGCCGGCCGCCGTTGCCGAGGCGGAAAAACTCGCCGGCGTTCCCGCAGGCAGCCTGAATGTTGTCCGCTACAAGCGGAATCTTTCGTTCATGGAGCTGCTTTTCGGTTCCGCCGAGGCCCGGACCAATCCGCGGATCCAGCTCCACATGCCGGGGATGACCGCCGGAGAACTTCCGCCGGGCCGTCTCTATTATCTGGCTCGGGAATTCATGCCGTGAGGGATTTCCGGCGCGAAGTCACTGCCGCGTCCGAGTCTTCAGCGGAGCTTCCGGCAACGGAGTTTTCGTGGTCCCTGACGCGGCACCGGTTGTTCCGCCGATGCGAACGAGGTTATTTCCTTCACTACTATTTCGCCCAGGGCGGATGGGATCGTTATGCGGATGATCTCGTTCATCGGGCGTATGCCGCCAAGAAATCCGTCTCCTATGCGCAATGGCTCGGAGATTTGACGAACCGGGTCCTGGAGGAGGCTTTCGACCGGGTGCGTTTTCTGTCTCCGGGAGCGCGTCTCCGCCGTTTCCGGAACTGTTTTGAAGATTACATGCTTGATGAACTCGGACGGGTGGGAGACGTGAGCCTGTTTGATTTTTCACTTCCGGAGGCGGATCTCCTCTGCAAAGCGAAATTCGATGTTGCGGGGGCGTTCCGCTGCCTTGTTTCGTCGCCGGAGTTCGGGATGCTTCTGCGGCTGCCTCGTTCGAATTTCATCCATCGGAACGAGGAGTACGAATTCTACTGTGATGGCGTCCGCATCTGGTTCGATCCCGGTATCCGCTGGCAGGAGCCGGGATGCCGCTGTTCCCTGCGGATTCTCTATTCGCCGTTCGAAGAGGAACTCTGCCGGACGACAGCCGATCTCTTTGCCTGTTATTCGCGTGAGCGTTTTCAGTCGGAGAACACGATTTCCTTTTTTATTGTGCGTGACGGAGAGGAGTGGAAGGCGGTTTCCTTTCATGGCAATGCCGGCTGCGCGGAGGATCTGATGCGCGGGAGCATCGCCCGGATGAAAGGGAAACTCCGTCCGGGAAATGTGGTCGTTCTCTCCGATTTTCCGGAAATCGGGCTGGAAGATGTCTGCTGCGAATGCCGCTACTCCCGGATCTGTCCGCTGCTGAGAGAACTTTGATTTCAGGTGCATCCCCGTCTTTTTTTCATACTCCTTTTTTCATTCCCGCTCTTGACAAAATCAGGAAACAGGGTACTTTTTAAACACCGCAGAACGCGGTTCATCCCTTAATAGAACACTGTATGACAACATAACGGAAAACAAGGAGTTGAAAATGGCGGAAGTGATGCATTTCACGGAAGAGGAATTCGATGAAAAGACGGCAAAAGGCGTGTTCCTGATTGATTTCTGGGCGGAATGGTGCGGTCCCTGCAGAATGCTCGGGCCGGTTCTGGATCAGGTCGCCGGAGAGGTCGAGGGAAAAGCGACCATCGTCAAGATCAATGTGGACGAGGCTCAGGGGCTTGCGAAACGGTTCGCCGTTCGGAGCATTCCCGCTCTCTTCATTCTCAAAGACGGCGAGATCGTCAAGCAGTTCACCGGAGTTCAGGACAAGGCAAAACTTGTCCGTGAAATCGAGAGCGTGTAATCCATGTTCCGGATCTCCGCCGCCGCAGGTTCGCTCTTGTGCGGCCGCAGGGTCTTCTGCGGATTCAGCGGCGGCTCCGACAGTCTTTATCTTCTGCTGGCGCTGAAACATGTTTCAGCGCCTTTTCATTTTACTCTGGAAGCCGTTCATTTCGACCACGGTCTGCGCGGAGAAGAGAGCCGTGCGGATGCCGAATGGTGCCGGAAGAAGTGCCGCGCAGAAGGCATTCCATGCACCGTGATTCCTTTGGCTGTGAAGGAAAAACAGCGGACAGAGGAGGGGATCGAAGCAGCGGCGCGCCGTCTCCGCCTGGAACAGTGGAAGGAACTCCATGCCGCATCGCCCGGATGCCTCGTCGCTCTGGGGCATAATGCAGACGACCGGAGGGAGAATCTGTTCCTGCGCCTGTTTCGCGGTTCCAATGCGACGGGCTTGACTTCGATGCGTTTTTTTTCCCGGATCGGTTCCGTGGAGTTTATCCGGCCTCTGCTGGAGATTTCCAAACAGGAAATCGAAGAGACTCTGAAGGCCGCCGGAGAAACATGGCGGCTTGATTCTTCCAACCTGCACCCGGGACTTTACAGGCGGAACGCTCTGCGTCTGGAGCTCCTTCCCGCAATCGACAATGTTTTTCCGACGGCTCGGAAGGGCATTTCCCGTTCCATTTCCGCCGTGGAATGCGACGCCGATTTTCTGGAGCGTTCCGCCATGGAAGCCTATCGGCGGATGTGCCGGGATCACTCCTTTGCCCCTTCGGAATGGAATTCGCTTCACCGTGCGCTGCTCTGCCGGGTGCTCCGGTATTTCCTGAGCGATCAGCTCGGTGCCGAGTATATTCCGGATTCGCTGCTGCTGGAGCGTTTCGAGCGTGCGGTTGCCCGTCCGCCGGAAAACGGACAACACCGGATTGTGGAGCTTAAAGACGATTCCTCGCATTATCTCTGTGTGGAGCATGGGAAGGTTACCGTCCGGTCCGGGACCGTCAGAATGCCTGCTCTTGCATGGAACCTGAAGGAACGGGGGAGCATTGTTTTCGGAGCCTTTGAATTAAGGGCGGAGCGGGTGGATCAGCCGAAGTTCGGGGATCCCTTTTCCGCCTTTTTCCCGGAAGAGCTGCCCTCGGAGCTCCGTATTTCCATCCGGGCGGATGGCGAGCGGATGATCCCGTTCGGAAGGCATTCTCCTGTGCTGCTGAAGAAATTGTTTTCGGATGCGAAGATCAAATCGTATGAACGGGATTCGTATCCGGTACTGCGTCTTCCGGATGATTCCATCCTGTGGATTCCCGGCGTGAAACGTTCTGTCCTTCTGCCTGCGGGAACGGGGAAATGCATTCGGATCCGCGCAAGAAAGCTGGATTGAGGGCCATTCCTTTTCTGTTTTGCCTGCTGGATTAGAGCAGATTGTCCTGCATGTTGTCGGAGACGTCGATTTTTGTTTTTTCGCTCGGCTGAGAGTCGTGGAATTTGAGATTGTTATGCTCAATGATCCAGCGGACGATGTTCGGGACCGGCAGAGTTGTCACGATGGAGAGAACGATGATGGCGTTGAAGAAGTTGTTGTCCAGCATGCCGAGTTCCTTTCCGATCGCGGCCGCGGCAAGGGTCGCGGAGAGCTGGGGTACGGTCATGACTCCGGCGCAAAGTCCCTTGAGGTTCTCAAAGCCGCAGAGACGGAGCGCCAGCCAGCCGGAAAGAACTTTGCTGCAGACCAGTCCCAGAATCGTCAGGACGATGATCTGAATGTTGCCGACGGAATCAAAGAGCATCCGGAGATCCGTTTTCATTCCGATGGAAATAAACAGGAAGGGAATCAGAAAACCATAGCCGATGCTTTCAAATTTGTGGAATGCGTCGGATGCCGTCTGATCCTGACTGTTCATGAGCCGGGATAGGCCGAGTCCCGCAAGGAACGCGCCGACCACAAGATTGATCCCTAAGAATTCCCCGACCAGAACCGCCACCAGAATCACGCAGATGAAACAGGTGATCATCAGGTCCTCGCCTTTGTTCATGATCCGGATGATGAAGTTTCCCGCGCGTGGAATCAGGAAAAGGACCAGCGCAAAATAGATCATGACGATCAGCAGGAAGAAGAGAATGAAATAGTTGCCGAAAGTCGCCGGGTCGATATAGTCGAACAGGGAGAGGCTCTTGTGCATTTCCACATGCTGCACCATGCTGACTTTTTTCATCTGCACGCTGACCGCCAGAAGCACGATGCTGGCGATGTCCGTAATGACGGTCGAGATCAGAACCGCCGATCCGAACACGGTCTTGGTGATCTTCAGTTCCCGGATGATCGGGAATACAATGCCGACCGAGTGCGAGGCAAACAATGAGGCATACAGCAGTTTCCCCGGAAAGTCTTCCGCCTTGAAATACGCATAAATCAGATATCCCGAAATCGCCGGCAGCAGAAAGGTCAGAATGCTGAGCGCGATCACAGGACGCTTCGAACTCCGGATCAGTTTGAAATCCGCCTCCATTCCCGCAAGGGTCATCAGAAAGAGCAGTCCGAGAGAGCCCAGCGAGTTGATCAGCGTGAGGGAATGGGACTCAATCACGCCGGGCGGCGTGCCGAGAAAGGAAAGCACGGGTGCAAGCCTCCCCACCAGATCGAATCCGTTGGGACCGATAATCATTCCGGCAACCAGAAGCGCAATGACCTGCGGAATCTTGAAGCGCCGCAGAAAAAGGGGGATTACAGTCATTAAAGTAATGAGGATCAGAAACAGTATCAAAAACGCGTCGTTGTTCATGAACAATATCTCCCGTGGTTCTATTCCCGGTATGATAGACCGTTTTCCGATATTTTTCCAGTGAAAAGTTGAGATTTCTGAAAAAAAAGGGAAAAATCCGCCGAATCCGGAGCCGCGCATGGCGTTCTCCGGAAAATGCGGCGGGTGTTTTCTCGAAGAAAATGTGGATGGATCAGTCGCCGGGAGTCCGGGTCCGGATGCCTTTGGGATTGCTCATATCGGGCCGCCCTGCGGACTGATGGTTGAGAGAGGATGATGGACTTCGATGTGGCCGCCCGCAAGGACATAGACGTGCCGTCCGGGATGCGACCGCGCTCCGATCAGTTCCGCACCGGGATCGTACTGATCGGCGACGGAGTTGATGTCGTTGCTGGAGGCGTCGTTGATGCAGTTGACGTCGCTGGTGTTCTGTGCCGTAAGAAGCATGCCCGCCAGAAAGGCGAGCATCATGATGGTAATCAGAAGCTCTATCACTATGAATGAGTTTCTGGTGCGCTTCTTTTTCCCAGTTGTCCGAGTTGTGGTTTCGAGATGGATTCCCTGTCAGTTATGCAGCAATTGTTTGAACTCGTCGAAATTTCCGTTGGTATCCGCATACAGCAGTTCGATTCCGGGAGGAAGTGAACCTGTGAAGCGGTTGCCATAGAGGTCGGAGAGGTTGATTTTCCCCGTCGCTTTTTTCAGCTGATCCGCGAGTTCAGCGGGAGAACCGAGGAGGACGGCTGTTCCCTTTCTGCCGTCCGAGAAGAAATACGCCCGATTTCCGTTTCCCGCATCTGTTTGTCCGATGTATTTTTTGTTTTCGATCCGTTTTGCCAGAGCGGAGAAGGCGGGGAGCATCGGATGGGGAGTTCCGTCCGCATTGAAGAGAACCAGAAAGCTCGGCGCCTGTGAGAAATCGGACCAGCAGTGCGCGGAGTAAAGAAAGATCCGTTTGACTCCGAGACTCAGGAAGGAGACAATGTAACGGATGTTCCGTTCAGCCGGAGAATGAAACTCCTCCTCGTTTTTCCAGGGCAGGGTGAGGTGATACATTCCGGCATAGCGCATGGAGGTGTCGCCGGCGGCGCTTCCGAGACTGGCTCCCTGTCCTTCCGAAAGAATCACGGGTTTTTCGATGCTGCCCTTCTGTTTCAGAATGGGGCCGATCGCCTGTTCCCAAGCTCCTTTGCAGGCGTCGCCGGGGAATCCGGTTTTCTTTTCCGTATAGAAATGAAAGTCGATGGTATCGCAGTGTTCCAGTCCGCCGGAGTTGAGAACGCCCCGAGTCCATGCTTTGCCTTCGCGTCCGGCTGTGGTGTTGAAGCCGGAAATGACGGCGTTCGGATTCTGTTTCTTCGCCGCCGCGTATGCCGAAGCGGTCAGTTTTGCGTAATCCGCCTGGGGATAAGCACTTGTGAGATATCCGCCATCCTTTCCGCGGGCGATTCCCCACCAGCCGGGCACCCATGGTTCGTTCCAGACGAACCAGTCGTCGATGACTCCACGGTAGCGCCGGACAACGGTGGAGACGTAGTTTTCAAACTCCTTCAGGTGAAGTGGCTGAAAGTAGCGGTCATGATAAGCGATTTCCTTCCGCAGGACTCCGGGATCGGAGAGATGGCTCGCCCATGCGGGAGCGGTCCCGAGCTGTCCGAAAATTTTCAGATGGTTTCGTCGATATGCCTGAATTTCCGCATCGCGGAAGCGCCATTTTCCTCTTTCCGGTTCAAGATAGAACCATCCGGTGCAGTCGGTCCCCGCGTCGTGGAGACCGACCCAGTTGATTCCGGCTGCTTTTACTGCTTTCAGGGAGTGTTCTTCCGGAAGAACGTGGATGCCGAATGGAGAGTTCGGAGCATCGCGTTTCCAGAATTCCGGTTTGAGGATCCGTGTTACGATGAACTCCGCGGGCGGAGAGATCGGGCGTCCGTTTTTCCGGACGAGAAGTTCCAGACGGAACTGTCCCAGTTCCCGTCCGGGGAAGAGGGCATAGGAGATTGTCCCGGTCCGGTTGCCGGGGGAAAGGGCGACAGGTGCGAGATTCCGGCTTTCTCCATACAGATTTATGATTTTCCCTTCCAGGGCACCGCCTTCATACTGTCCCGTTACGGCATAGCGTACGAGCGCGGGTTCGTCTGTGAACTGGATTCCGGTCTGCTTCAGTTCCGAATCGGGCAGTGCAAGAGCGATTTCACAGTCGGATGCAGGCAGGTAGTCCGGATTTCCGCCGGGGGCGATCCGGAAGGCGTCCAGGTGAATCGTGCCGGAGCCGTAAATCCGGAACACTGCCGCCCGAGCATCGGCTGGAATCCGGAACACCAGTTTTTTCCTCTGCCACTCTGCGGCGGGATTCAGGGAAAGAGTGGCGAGTTTCCTGCCTTCGCAGCGGATATCCGCCTGAAAATGACCTGTTCCCCGGCAGGAGAAGGTGAGTGCGTGGAGTTTTGCCGGATCTGCGACATTGAACGGTTCGCTGCTGAAGCCGATTTTTCCGTGATTGAGCGAACTCAGAACCAGAGGCGTTTCTCCCGAGGGCCCCCGTTCCCCGTGCGCGGATTCAATTCTGCCCGCTGAATGGCCCCGCATCGGAGTCCATGCGGGAGGCAGTCCGAGGGGAAAGCGGGTGGAGCGCAGAACATTGTTCAGCCGTGCGTCCGGGCGGCGGAGGACAGCGGTTGCTCCTTCGAATTCTTCCAGTTTTAGCGTGGCAAGCTCCAGAATGCCGGGCTTTTCGATGTTCATCAGGAGTCCGACGGGCAGAGCGGATGGAAAGGCGGGCGTCTGAAAATAGAGCGTCTGTGTTTTCCAGGAATCGCCGGGCTTCCAGTTTCCTGCGGAAAGGGTCGTATAAGGCGGCGGAAGGACTCGGAGACTCAGTTTGACGGGAGCGCCGGTCCGGTTCCGCAGATATGCGGTCAGACGGTATTTCCGGTTCGGCCGGATCCCTGAAAGCGGAGCGAGAAACTGCGGAGCGCCCGTTTCCGTTTTCAGACGCAGAAACTGTTCCGGACCGCGGTTGATTGGTTCCGCTGTGGCGCGTGCCGTATTCCAGTGGGTGTAGTCCTGCCGCCACGGACGGGGCAGAAATCCGTGAAAGGAGCCTTTGCCGGTTTCGGAGACTTCCGTTCCGTCCTGGAAAAAGACGGTCCGGAGGATCATTCCCTTTTCCGTTCCCGCCGCCCGGGATGTGCCGGGAAACAGAAGGAGAAGCGGAAGAAACAAAAAGATTTTTTTCATGATTACCTCTTGAAATTTGATTAATATATAAATTGTTCCTGTTCAGTTGCCTGGAAATTCCTGCAAATAGGAATCGGAGTCCGGATCGGTTCCGGCGGAGCTTTTCGGGCGCATTGTTTCGCGGAAAACGAGATGAGTGGGGATTCGGAGGATTGTCTGGCAGTTCATGCCGCCGGGGTCCCGGATGAGCGTCCGGAGAAGTTTTGCGATTGCGGAGGCGACATCTTTTCGGGAATAGCCGACCGCCGTGATCAGAGGTTTCCCG
Source organism: uncultured Victivallales bacterium (assembly GCA_944389445.1). Classification (GTDB taxonomy): domain Bacteria; phylum Verrucomicrobiota; class Lentisphaeria; order Victivallales; family UBA1829; genus UBA1829. The sequence goes on from CALXMJ010000056.1 coordinate 16,089, forward strand.
AACGGCAGAAATCCGTATTCCTCCAGATTGTCGTATCCGGCGAGGGAAACGTCGCGTCCGATTGCGATCTCTTCGTTCATCAGCGCGCTGACGAGTCCTGCTGCGAGATAGTCCCCGCAGGTGAAAATGAAGCATCCCCGGCACCGTTTTCCGAGTTCCTTCCAGAGGGGCCAGTTACGCTCGGGGAGAAGATTGTCGGCGATGATGAATTCGATTTGATCGCTCGAAAAACCGGCGTCGCGAAGAAAGCGTTCAGCGAGTCTGCCGCGTCCGGCAAGCGTTTTTTCCTCTCCGGTCACGATGACTGCTCTCCGGAAGCGTTCCGGCGAAACGTGACGGAAAAGCTCACGATAGCCGGACTCCGGATCAATTACAACCTGATGAAACGGATGGTTCCGGATGGTTTCCCCGTAAAACTGAATCACCGGAATGCCGAGGGATTCCGCGACTTCCTGCT
>CALXMJ010000057.1 GCA_944389445.1 uncultured Victivallales bacterium
ACAATCGGCCGTTGAAGGCTTTTTACCCAGGAGATCTGAAAGTGAGTAACGTTTGTGAAATTTGCGGAAAGAAAAAGTTTTCCGGCTCCACCATCATCCGCAGGGGCTTGGCGAAGAAAAAAGGCGGCATCGGAATGCACGTTGTCAAAGTTTCTCCGAGGACCTTTGAACCGAACATCCAGTCTGTCCGCGTAGTCGAAAACGGCACCGTGACACGCAAAAAAGTCTGCGTCCAGTGCATCCGTTCCGGCCGCATCCAGAAACCCTGCTGAGAAGAGTTCGACTTTTTCTCAAATCGGAGCCGCTTTTCGGCTCCTTTTTTTTTGCGGAAAGAAAAACATTATGAAATCGGCATTGAGAAAACAACGGGCGGAACGATTCGCCGCAACAGATCTTTATCTGGTCATCGGACATGAATTCACAAACGGAAGAAGCATCTTCGATGTTCTGGCGGCAGCGGCGGCTGGCGGGGTCAAAACGGTTCAGCTGCGTGAGAAAAATCTCTCCGGACGGGAACTGACTCAGCTTGCGGAACAGTTCCGCAGAAAATGCGATGAACTCGGCGTGCTCATGATTATGAATGACCATGTCGACATCGCCCTCGCATGCGGAGCCGACGGCGTACATCTCGGGCAGGACGACATGCCTCTGGAAGCCGCCAGACGGATCGCACCCGATCTGATCCTCGGCCGGTCCACCCATTCCGTGGAACAGGCGCTGGAAGCTCAGGCTCAGGGAGCCGATTATGTGAATCTCGGACCGATTTTCCCAACACAAACCAAAAGCACTCCGGTCAGACCGCTCGGACTTGACATCATCCGCCAGGCATCCCCGCTTCTCTCAATTCCCTTTTCCGTCATGGGAGGAGTCAAGGAGCACAATATGCCGGAACTCTTCTCTGCGGGGGCGCGCATCTTGGCGATGGTCACGGAACTCACACAGGCACCCGACGTCAAGGCGAAAACCATTGCCATGCGGAAGCTCTGGAACCGGTAAGTTCTATATAAGCCGTTCCGCCAGAACCAGATCGGCGGCATGGGTGATTTTCAGATTGCACTCCGGATTTTCCACCGGAAATGCCCGGCGCCCGCAGAAATGTTCCACAGCGGCGGCATCATCCGTAAAGGCCAGTCCGCCTTCCACCGCACGGGAAGTCGCCTCAAACAGTTCCGGGAACCGGAAAATCTGAGGAGTCTCAACCGCCCACAGTTTTCCTCGCTCGATGTTTCCTGAGGAGAGCAAACCATCTTTGCCGATTTCCTTGATCGTATCGACCACGCGATGCGCCGCAAGGGCGGCTCCATGAAGCCGGCAGGCCTCCACACAGCGACGGAACAAAGCCGCATCCGCCAGAGGACGGGCGGCATCGTGCACCGCGACATATTCCATATCCCGGGGAAGCGCCTTCAATGCGTTCAGAACGGATTCCGTCCGGGAGGCGCCGCCAACGGTAATACTGATCTCATTCCCGGGAAAATACCGATCCAGGATTTCCCGGAATTCCTTCCGGAAACCGGCATTCACCGGAAGAATCATATTGCGGAAAGGAATCACCTCTCCGAATTTCCGGATGCTGTGACAAAACACCGGCATTCCCTTCAAAGGGCACAGCAGCTTGTTTCCCTGACCGAAGCGGGTGGAGCTTCCTCCGGCGGGAAGAATCAAGGCAATCGTATCATACATGATTCATCTCTGCAAAAAAACGCCGAAAGAAAACTTTCGGCGCGGCTTTTCAATGGAACAGGCGGATTACGGAAGCTTGATCACGGAACCGGCGCGGACCTTGCCGTCCGCGGGGATCTCCGGATTAAGCTTTTTCAGCTCGGCGACACCGAATCCGAATTTCTTGGCGAGTTCTTCCAGAGTGGTATCCTCGTTGATTTCCGCTGTATATCCGGCAGCAGCGGAGCCGGGAACGGCAGGAGCGACAGGAGTCGCATCCTTCGCAACGGCATTCACTGCGGCGGATGAGGCCACCGGAGAAGAGACCTGCCCCGGCTCCGGAACGGAAAGATCCTTTGCATCGGAAGCTGGAACCGGAGGAACCACAGGAACGGAAGGCTCAGCCGCAGGCGCGGCGGGCGCAGCCTCTCCGGGAACGGCAGGAACAGCGGGCACCTCGGTCTTGTTCGAGACAGCATCATCAGTCTTTTTCACTTTGGAAGAGGCGGTATCGGCGACCGGTTTTGCCGCGATCTTCTGTCCCGGCTTCGGAATGACAAGTTTCTGTCCGATCTGGAGTGGTTTTTCAAGGCTCAGATTGTTTGCCGCGGCAAGATCCGCCGCCTTAATGTGATAACGTGCTGCGATTCTGGAGAAGGAATCGCCTTTCCGTACAATGTATTTTCCATCGCGATCGACAAGTTTCGCGGTGGTCTTTTTCGTTTTGGACGGGGTTTTGGCGGCAGGCCTGGTCGTCTTCGCAGATTTTCTTTTTACGGAAGAGGCTTTCACGCTCTTTCCGGAAGAAGCGGGAATCACGACCTTCTGTCCGACTCTCAATTTAGCAGGATTCAGATCCTTGTTGGCCGCGGCGATCTCATCCATGGAAACGCCATACTGCCGGGAAAGTCCCCAGAAAGTATCCCCTTTCTGGATCACATGGGTTTTCTGAGTATCGGGAACCGGCGGCGGAACGGGAACCGTCACGGTTGTTTTCGTTTCGGTTTTCTTCGGAGGCTGAGGGGGCGGCGTCACAGGCTGGGTGTCCATCGGAACGTATACCGTCGAGGGACCGACCGGCTCCGCCTGAGTCGTCGCGGGAGCGGTCGAAGGAGCGTTTTTCTCAGCGTCCGGAATATAAGCGCCCGGCGGCAGAGGATCCTCCTCCACCGTGGCACAACCGCCAAAGAACAACATTCCACCGACCAGCAGATGCAGAAGAGCAACTGACGAACAGATGACAAGCAGCTTACTTTTCATCTCGAATAAACCTCCGTTCTTGATATGTTAACCTTTTTTGTTTTCTCATTGTCCGGAACCGGTTTCAGGATAACTTTCTCTCGTCCTGGAACAGAAGATTTTTTCCCGTCGGACCCCAATCGACAGAATCCCGCGGGAAAATAAAAAACTTCCTGTTATATTTTAATTTCAAAACAGAATAAAATCAAATGAAATTCCTAAGAAACATCACTTTTTTTACCGCTCTCCCGTTTCCGGTCATGAATTGAAGCGGCGTTTGAACCGGAAGACGGAAATCCGATCAATCTTCCTTTCCCCGGAAGCGGTCACGGCAGCCCTTCCGCCGCCTCTTCTCACGGGCAGCGGAAAAACATCTCAGGAAAAAATGAATTAAAGAAAGATGCCTCTCTTGACTTTTTATCAGTAATATTGTATAATTACTATTACAGAAATCAAAATAAAAATACAGAGAAGGACAGCAAAGATGCCGAAACTGGTCCTGAAAGCAAGACAGAAACGTCGGGAGCTGTCGGAAATCATGCGAAGGATGATTGTTTCCGGGCAGCTGCAGTCCGGGTCAAAGTTTCCGACCTATCAGCAGATGGAGAGAATGTTCGACACCAGCCGCGGGACTCTCCAGTATGCCGTGGCGGAGCTTCAGCGCGACGGCTATCTGATCGGACGGAAACGCCGCGATCTGATTGTTGCGGAACATCTTCCGTGTTACAGCCGTTTTGCTCTTCTGATCGAGAACAGCGAGCACGGCAATCAATTCTGGAAAAAACTGGTGGACGGCTCTTCCCGCCTGGAGGAATCCGGAGTCTCCATGGAAATCTACCGCAACATGAGCGCTCCGGTGGAGAGCGGACGGAAAAAACTTCAGGATGCGATCGACGCTCTCCGGATCGGCGGATGCTTTTTCATTTTCGATCCCGTCGGAGAATGGCAGAACAATCTGCTGAACAACGAACGCATCCCGAAAGTTGTTTTTTCCAAAACAGCGTATGACAATCCCTCGGTCATCACGGCGACGTTCGACACCAACACCCAGCTCTCGCTTGTCGGACGATGCCTGCGGGAAAAAGGAGTGCGCCGGGCGGCCTGCATCACAATGGGGGATCAGGAAGCGGGCCGTCTCT